>JAUMCS010000095.1:0-5876 GCA_032122355.1 Burkholderiaceae bacterium | reverse complement strand
AGACGAAGAAGGCAGTGCCGGGATGCGGGTTCATCGCTCATGGTGGGTACATGCCAGGCATGTGCGGACCGTAAGGCGTCGCGGTGAAGCTGCCATTTGTGAGTTGAGCGATGGCCGCGAAGTGCCAATCAGCCGACGCCGAAAGGCGGATGCGATGGCGCGATTTGGTGACCGAGCGCGGTACCAAGAAATGCCAACCGCATCCAAAAGCCTACCAGCTCACGATGGTCAAAATAACCTTCGCAATCCCAATTGAACAGAAACAGGGTTGTAGCGAGGCTGCATCAGTCGACCCGTGACCCCTTCTTCTGCTGGCAACTCAACGTTCCCAAGTCGCAATAAGCGAACATCAGCGGTAAGTCTCCAGGTATGCCCCAGAGGAATCTCAGTACCACCGATCAGCTGCACGGCGGCTTTTCCACTCTTGGACCATGCGCGCTCTGTACCGCCAGAAGGGATATCGAAATCGATCTCCTGAACCCACCCCAGACCCGCACCCACGTAGGGTGTCCAGCTGCCAGTTGGGCCAATAAAGCGCCTAAGACCGTTGACAAAGATGATGTTAGAAGCGAAGTCGCCGCTGGATGCGAGCGTGGTTGCGCCGCGATTGAGCGACTTGAGGTCATGACGGCGCCAGTTCCATTCAAGCTCCGATGCCCAGCCATTGCCGTAACGAAACCCGATATCGCCGCCGAGACCCAATCCTGTCCCAAAGTTGGCCTTTAACCCAGAGCCCAAGCCCGCATTACCTATTTCATTAAAAGTAGTCGAACCGAGGTTGCTGGTTTGAGCGTAGACCGTCGCATAGAAGCCTCGGGGCTCAGTCTGGGCCCAGGAGTTCCCTGTCATGCCGATCATCATTGACGATGCCGCCAAAGCTAAAAAAGAGGGCAAGAATTTCATGAAATGCCTTTCCAAATCACTGAGTTGATGAAAGGTCGGTAAGGCTCTCGTGATCAAGCTCATGCCGACAAAGATTGAATGTACGGAAAGCTTCTGGCGAAAAGCCAGCATTTTTGAACGAATGGTGGATTGGTTGAACGAGTGGCTTCAGATCGCACGAGGCAAAGCATCGGCCAGAAAATCATAGACCGCACGAATCCGCTTACTAGTCCGAATTTCTTTATGAACCGCCAACCAAACTGGCAACGGCTCAATTTTTAGTTTTGGCAGAACTGGAATGACTGCAGAATCGGAACGAATCAGGTACTCACTGACAAACCCGACTCCCAGTCCCGCTCTGACTGCTTGCCATACGACGATCAAGTCGTCGGCCCGAAACGCAAATTGTTCTCGGCCAACCACAAGACCTTGCGCAGCAAAGCCTTTGAGTGTGTCGTCGTTTCGGTCACCGCCAATCAAATCATGTGCCAGCAAATCACTGGGTTGACGAGGTACGCCTCGTCTACGCAGGTAATCTTGGTGAGCGCAGGCTCTTAATGTGACTTTACCCACACGGCGCGCAATGATGCTAGCTTGCTGAGGTTGGACCATGCGCACCGCTATATCAGCCTCTCGCCGCAAAAGATTGCTGACTTCATTGCTGGCAACCAACTCTACCTGCACATCTGGCAAAGACAATCGCATTTGTGCCAGCAAGGGCGGAAGCACATAACAAGATACCGGCTGACTTGCGGTGATACGAACTGTGCCAGAAGCTCCAAGATCTGCACCCATCACATTTCGCGCAAGTTGATCTGCGCCACTTTGCATGATGCGAGCAGAATCAGCCAAGTGATATGCCGCCTCAGTAGGTAATAAGCCACGGCCGTTGCGATCAAAAAGAACAAGGCCAAGCTGCGACTCTAACTCTGCAACATGCCTGCCGATTGTGGGTTGGCTCAATTGCAAGTCTCGTGAAGCGGCAAGAAGGCTACCCTTTTCAAGAACAGCTAGAAAAGAGCGAACGAGTGACCAGTCAAACAAACTATTCATTATTGAAATTCAGAGATACAGATACAAGCAATTGTGAACACATCAAATCATACACACAATACCCTCATACACCTTAGCGATAAAAGTTTTGGTGATGGTCTATTAACTTGGAAAATAAGATGCAGCCAATCAATTTCAAAAATACCGCAGCAAAGTCTTCTGACGACGGGGCTTCGGCAATTGCCAACCGACGGTCTTTTATTCGTCTTGCAGGTGGCGGTGCAGTGATCGCCGTTGCAGGTGCGTTCACCGGTTGCAGTAGCAAGTTACCCGACACAGCCACCCAGCCTTGGATTAGCCCAGAGCGCGAAACCGACACGCGACGCTTCATGCTTGCCCATGCATTATTGGCCCCCAATCCACACAATCGCCAACCTTGGATCGCAGACTTGCGAGAAGACGGTCGCATCCATCTAATCTGTGACGGCGAGCGCCTGCTTCCCGAAACCGATCCGTTTGGTCGGCAGATATTGATTGGTTGTGGTGCCTTTATTGAGCTGGCAGTGATTGCTGCCGCACAACGCGGCATCGCAGTCAAGGTTGAACTCTTTCCAAGCGGTTCACCCAGCGAACAAGAGCTGCCCAAGGGAAGCCGTGTTGCCACTCTGATATTGGGCGGGGCTGGTAGTGCGTCAGCCGACCCCTTGTTTGCACAGATAGTTCGGAGACACACTCGCAAGACTATTTATGAAAGTGGACGCCCTCTTCCTGAGTCGCTAGTTCGAAGCTGGGAAGAAACAGCTATCCATTTTGGTCTGCGCGGCGGTGTGGTCGCAGGATTGGAAGGCATGGACTCAATCCGCAGAATCACGCGTGAAGCATATGAAATTGAATCCACTACACCAAGAACCTGGCTTGAGTCAGCTCGGCTATTGCGAATTGGACCAAGCGCAATTGCAGCGAATCCAGACGGCATCAGCCTCAACAGTCCCATGGTACGAGCTTTGTATAGTCTAGGAGTCTTCGACCCTATGGAAGTGCCCGTCAAGGGAAGTAAGTCGTTGGAACGCGTCATGGATCGCTGGCTACCCTTTGAATCAGGTAGCGGCTTTCTCTGGCTAGCCAGTCCGAACAACAGTCGCTTGACCCAAATAGCTGCTGGTCGTGCCTACGTGCGCTGCCACTTACTAGCCACAGCAGCGGGCTCGGACATGCATCCACTGTCGCAGGCATTGCAGGAGTTCCCTGAGGTACGGGGGCCGCGTGAGGCGATACATAAGACCTTAGGCCTCACTGCACTGGGTGAGACGCTACAGATGCTTTCGCGTGTGGGGTATGCAACCGAGCAACGCGGACCTAGCCCAAGACGAGGTTTGGAGTCTATGCTGCGCACATGAGAAGTTGAGTGGTGAATCTCGGTTTGTCTGCAGAATCAAAATTTCTGGTAATTTTTGTATCTATAGGTTGTCCTTTAAATGGACAACCACACACCAACTGTCGTGTTAAACGACACTTGATGACCACTAGAAGTTGGTAGCACGGTAGAACCGCCGAAACCAAACCTGACTCAACGATTTTTACGCATAGTTTGTCCTTTTGAAGGACATCCTTCTAGACCCAAACTTTATTCAAAAGTTCTGGAGTTAGCAAAGGGCAAAGTGGCAGTGGAAGTTGGAGCGGAGAAAGACTTGGTGCCCAAACTGGAACTGATCAAGACTGCTGTTCTAAACGGAGAGTTGGACACACAGATTGATGCCGCTACCAACAAGCTACGGCTTGGATTTGTTCAGTAAATACTTTTAGATGAACAAAGGTGCTGGTTTGCGCCTTTGTTCTCTATCGTCTTGTTACTGGACGATTAGCAAGTGTGGTGAGATACAACACCTCGACCACGCTGAAAAAAACTTACAAGTCTGATGATATTATTGATTTGAATAGTTTTTTAGCGATCTGATATGAGTCGAATTTTGCTTTCAATCTCAGTGGTTGTTCTTGCCGCGTGTGGCGGTGAAAGCGAGCAAGGCTCTATCGGGCATCAAGACTCTTAAACTTCAGTCTGCATGAAGATGACGCAAAACGATCTGGATACAGCAAGCGACCCGGCGCTGCTTCTCTGGTCACGCCTCATCCAAGGTGCGGCGACAGTCGTCATCGTACTGAGTTTGACCTTGCTGGTTGCACCACTCCTTGGGGAATCCATCTTCAATCTGGTTTACTACAACCAGTTTTCCAGCCCAGTTGAAGTGCCCCACTCGGTGCAGGGCTACATCTGGTTTGCCAACGGCATCATTGGTGCCGTGATGGCTGGCTGGATGATCTGCATCATCATGTTGGCCAGGGGCCCGTTCCTCGAGGGTCGGCTGCAGGCATGGAACATGATTGCGATGCCATTGGCTGGTTGGTTCGTCATCGACACGGCGTTTTCAATCGCTCATGGTGTCTGGGGTAATGTGCTGCTCAATTCAGCAACGGGGCTGATATTCGCTATACCCTTATTCTTTTCGCGTCGGCACTTCAGTGACAAGCACTGATTCACGCCACGACCAGCGTCTCTACCCCCACCACCAACTGTCGTGTTAAACGACACTTGATGACCAGCTCAAGCCAAGAGCACGGTAGACCCGCCGAAACCGAACCTAACTCAACGCTTCTTGCGCAGGGGTAGATTTTCAAAAATTGTGACGTATTTTCGTAAGCACGGCACAGTTCTACACGTCTAAGAAGAATGTTTTAACGAAAGGCCGTTATGAAATATTTGAAATTGAGCTATGTCATTTTAGGGCTTGTAATGTCAAGTGCCACTTGCACCGTCCTAGCTGCCCTACCAGAACCACTAGATCCGCGCGATGTATCCAGTATGAATTTCGAACAACGCCTAGCCCATGGGCGAATGATTCGAGAGGAAATGAATAAAGCCACGCCAGATGAACGAAAAGCTTTTAGAGAAAAGATGCATCAAAAATTGCAAGCACTTTCGCCTCAAGAGCGTAAAGAGTTGCATAAGAAAATGCATTCTGAATGGAAGAGTCTAAGTGTTGAACAAAAAGATCAACTCAAACAAGAGCGCAAATCAATGATGGAGATTCTCACACCCCAGGAGCGCAAAGAGCTAAGAGAAGAACGCCGTCGAGCCTATGAAAGCATGAGCCCAGAAGAGCGCAAAAAATGGCGTGAGGAAATGCACCGCCCTGCCAAAAATGACTAACTTGTCAATTTATTGAAACTCATTCAATGTGGCAGACATTTAAGTCTCGTCTTTTATCGGCGAGCATAGTGACGCATCAAGCGGACGCAGCTGCTTTTTCTAAAGCATTAGAAGGCAACTCTAGAGCAGCGCGCAAATTGATAGCTAGCCTAAGTCCAAAAGCCCACGCATTAGCATGGAGGATATTGGGAGATTCAAGTGAAGCAGAGGATATTGTTCAAGTAGCATTCATCAAACTTTTTGAAGCTAAGCAATACGATGGAAAAGCTGCGCTTTCAACTTATATGCACACGATTGTGACTAGGCTCTGTTTAGACAAGCTACGGTCTAGTGCTAATCATCAGTTGGACTATGGATTTGAGTATGATGAGTTATTTGCAGACGATAAATTAACCCCTATTGAGTCACTAGAAAAAAAGCAGTCTGACTCAAACGTACAACATGCCATGCAGTTTTTAAATGCTAGGCAACGGGCTGCACTTGCACTTTGGGCTTACCACGACGCTGGCATTCCTGAAATTGCAAAAGCCATAGGATTAGATGTAAATGCTGCGCATCAGTTGTTACACAGGGCAAAAATTAATTTACGCAAAAAAATGGAGCAACTTGGCTATGAATAACGACGACAAGAAATTAAAAGACCAGATCGTTTTTGATGCTCATCCAAAACTTTCTGAAGAATTCTCAATAAAAACTTTGGATAATATTTTTATCAAAAAAGATTTGATTGCCTTTAATAACGACGGTACTTTAGGTCTTTTTGCTTTTGTTGGCAGGCATAAGTTCTTGTTATTAG
>JAUMCS010000094.1:1866-2409 GCA_032122355.1 Burkholderiaceae bacterium | reverse complement strand
TATCGGTTGGGTGCTCAAGTAGTCCCATCGAGGCAGAGTAGACCCCTAGAGGAAGATGTGAAATAGACTTTAATTCATGATAAAGAGCTGGGGTATACGGTAGAGAGCCTAAATCCTCGCCCCTTATCAAGGTGACGGTATCGGTCACCAGAAAGACGGGTTGGTCACTCTTTAATGCCAGGGCTCGAGAGGCCGCGTATGATTCTCTAGCAGCTGTATTGAGTTCGTTGAATAGAGGCGTTGGATTCTGGGCAAATGCAGGCAGAACCAAGGCAAAAAAAATCGAAATAGTTTTCAGTGGGATTCTGTACATGGCAGCACCAACATCAGAGTGAATAAATTTGTATGAAATCGCTAAACAATGAGTTTTGCATTTAATTCTTTGATGCACTCATCGTGATTCGAGAAACTTACAATACTATGCCATATTTTGCAATTTAAGTGACAGCACAATAAAAAGCTGCCCACAGTTTAAGAATATGGATTAAATGTGCACTAGAAAGCCATAATTTAGGCCCGAATCTAGGCATCCTCATCCTTGGT
>JAUMCS010000094.1:0-1856 GCA_032122355.1 Burkholderiaceae bacterium | reverse complement strand
AGCTTTACAGCACATACCGGACACATGGTTTACACATGCTATTTCACGTTATAGAGTGAACCCTCCTATGCCAAAACTGAAAAATATATGTCCGGTATAAAGTGCTGACTATGTATCGGGTAGTACATACTCGGCCGATGCGATGACATCAAAATACTTTATTTTTTAGACTCAATTGACCGAATATTGACTAAGCTTGCAAATTGCTTTTATATTTTTTGAAAGCAGCATCGTACTGCTGCTGATGAGCCCAAATAGTGGCGTGGATTTTGGAGCTAATATCAAAGGCATCTATCTCAGTTCCTGATGTGGGCTTGCGCTTCAAGAAATCCGTAAATAACTTATGCTAATCTAATCAATTGGATACTTTAGGAAACCATAAAATGATCATTTGGATACGAATTGCTCTTACTACCGTTTTGATTATTGGCAGCGGATCAGCAACCTATGCCAAGGATCAGCCTAGTTACATCATTAGCTCAAGCAAGGTTCCCAAACTTAATCCCATTAAATACGAAATTGCTTTTGTGTCCCGTTTTGACAACCGAATTGTTGTTGACTCAGGTGCCCCAGGACCATCGGTAGATGATGTGATCGCTGGTAGTGGGACTTTATGGGATAAAAAGGGTGTTCAAATTGGCCGATTTGATGCTAATACGAGGGTATCTGAAAGGCTAAAGGATGGCGATAAGCGTTTACTTTTCGTTAATTATTCGTTCGGCGATGGTCAGGATTCGATTGTGATATTGGGTGTTGGAACATATGCGGGCACTCTCGGCCTTATGAACCAGCAAGTTACAAATACTTTTTCTATCGTGGGCGGAACGGGAAAATTTCTGGCCGCTGGTGGCCAATGCCAAATTACGCGGATAGATCAAATTAACTATCAATTGTCATGTACGGCTTTGACTGATTATTGAATGCCCTCAGGGGGTAGAGTAAATTGCGGCGTGAGTACCCTGAGAGTTCTGGCAAGGCTTCAGCATAATGACGTTCTAAGGCGTAGGTCGCACGTTCGAATCGTGCTGGGCAGGCCAGAAATTCTCCTAAAACCGTTGAATTACCTAGCCTAATTGTGATCTATTGATCTGATCATGGCAGGCCCTTGACTAGCGCAAGAATCATCTTGTTAGGGCTGCTGCAGGCACAATTACAGAAGTCATTTTAATAATAAATGCCGCGGTATTATTACTGTCAATTTGCGGGTGATGAACTTCATGCACTGAACCTGAGAATTAAAGATTGAAACCGTATTTTGTATTTAACAGATGTATTGCTGATTTGTAAGCGCCATCGCTCCAACCAGAGCGCTGCGGGTTATAGCTCTCCCCAGCCAAAGCTATCTTTTCGTTAGCGAGTGGTTGGACTGCCCAGTTAAATATGTCCTTTGTTGAGAAGGGATAGCCCGCACGAATGAAATGCCAGCCATCGGGCCACTCCCAATAAATCGTCTTTGTTGCATGACCAATTTCAACCGGTCGCGTCACACCATTATGCATAAACAGATGTTCTAGTCCTTGTTTGACCTCTTGCTCAATTGCCTCTTTTCCGCGTTTCGCAAGCTCTCGCCATTTTTCAATGCAATCCTTTCTGTCGCTGTAAGCGGAGCGAATAACATTTTGTTCTGCCGCGTATTGTTCTTCAGGAATTTCAATTAAATTAATGCAACTCTGTGTGGTCCACGCCCGCCAGACTTTTTTATCATCCTCTACACGCCTGATACCTTGCCACCAGGGCTTGTCATACCACTGTGCAATTGTTACGACACTTACACCGATCAAGGATTTGTATTGAGGCTGTGACTGCACAGCCCTCGCAATATCACCCTTTATATGATCAAAAGCCTTTGGCGGAAC
>JAUMCS010000093.1:0-5584 GCA_032122355.1 Burkholderiaceae bacterium | reverse complement strand
TAAAACGACCACAAACAACTTTACACACTTCAGGGACTTGAAGTTAAACTAAACATCGGCCTAGCCCCAATTGCTAGGGACCGCCGAATTCACTTTACCGAGGCTTTTTTCCATGCTTTTGCACCTAGAACCCAGCCAAGATAAAAAACGTTTACGCCGACAACTACAAGCCGAGCGCATTTCGATGCTGGATCGGCCTCAGCGCGAAATCCAGTTACAAGAAGTGTTACGGGTTTGGTTAATTGACCGAACTGAGCAAGCCATTGGGGTCTACTGGCCCATCAAGGCCGAGTTCAATGCGCTACCCGCCATGTTTCGTTGGGCCGAAGCCGACGGCCAACGCATTATTGGCCTACCGGTGATTGATCGCGATACGCGCCAGCTTCGTTTTCATTCCTGGTGGCCGGGCTGCCCTATGGAAGATGATGCTTTTGGTATTCCCAAACCCAAAGACACCCCTGAATTCAAACCCGAATTGCTGCTGATACCATGTGTAGGCTACGGACCGCAAGGGGTACGCCTAGGCTATGGTGGCGGCTTTTATGATCGCTCCCTTGCCACGCTTCACCCACGCCCCATGACCGTTGGCCTTGCTTACACCCATGGCTATATTCCCTGGCTGCAAGCCGAGCCGCATGATATCCCGCTAGACACCATTTTGACGGAAGATGGCGTGGTATGGTCGCACTCCGGTACTTGATAATCTCTACAGGCACCTACCCATGAAAGCACTGTTACTGGCTGCCGGTCGGGGGCAGCGCATGAACCCCCTGACTCAAACCACGCCTAAACCCTTACTTACCGTGCATGGCAAGGCACTGATTGAGTGGCATATCGAATCTTTGGCGCGCGCGGGTGTGCGAGAGATTGTGATCAACACGGCATGGCTGGAAGAGCAATTTCCTGCCACTCTGGGGCATGGTGAAAAATGGCAAGTGCGTTTGCAATACTCCGCAGAGGGCCGTCAATACGGCGGCGCGCTGGAAACCGCAGGGGGCATGGCCTCGGCCTTACCCTTACTCAACATAGAAGGGGATACGCCTTTTTGGGTGGTATCAGGTGATATTTATGCACCTGAGTTTTCATTCTCACAGGATACCTTTGATCGCTTCGCCTGCAGCCCCTTTTGGGC
Source organism: Burkholderiaceae bacterium (assembly GCA_032122355.1). GTDB lineage: Bacteria > Pseudomonadota > Gammaproteobacteria > Burkholderiales > Burkholderiaceae_C > RFTU01. Next base: position 4,452 of record JAUMCS010000093.1, on the reverse strand, counting down.
GCATTTGTGGCTGGTGCCCAACCCGCCTTATCATCCCCGCGGCGACTTCGCCCTAACCCCACAAGGCCTGGCGATTCGCCCCCTGGAACCTGGTGATACCACTTATACGTATGCGAATTTGGCGCTGGTTCGGCCCTCACTGCTGGCCGCAGTATCCTCGGGCACGACAGCACCACTCGGGCCGATTTTGCATGAGGCCGCAGACAGTCAGCGTTTGAGCGCTGAGCTGTGGATGCAGCGTTGGGAAAATGTAGGCACGCCAGCACAGTTGGAGGCACTCAACTCAGAGGCAAAAAGCGCTGCGCCACCGCTATGTACAACTGAATACCCAGCAAAATATTAAACGGAAAAGTCACCCCTAGCGACAGGCCAAAATACAGGGCGGGTTTGGCTTCTGGCAAAGCGTGGCGCAACACAGCCGGAACCGCAATGTACGAGGCACTGGCTGCCAACACCATCAACAGCGCCCCTTCACCAACACCCATACCCACGCCATAAGCCAAGCCTAGGGCCAAAGCCGCATGCGCCAAAGGTGCAACAACGCTGTAAGTCAGCAAAGCCCATGGCAGGCCGCGCAAGGTGTGCAAATGGCGCGCTGTATGCAAGCCCATATCAAGCAGGAAAAAGGACAACATCCCTTTGAACAAATCGCCAGAAAATGGCTTCATCGCCGCCTCACCTTCTGCCCCCGTGATCAACCCCACGAGCATGGCACCCAACAATAACAATTGGGCACCGTCGGTAAACGATTCATGCAAGACCTTTTTTAAGGATACCGCAGGAGCGGCAGCGACTGCCGCAGTGCCGGCTTCACTATGCAACACAGCACCCGCAGCAGCCCCGCGCTTACGCAAGAGATTGGCCATGAGTACCGCCATGATGATGGCGGGTGACTCCATCAAAGCCATAGCCGCAGCCATATGCCCGCCAGAGCGGTAGCCCTGATCCTCTAACATTTGTACTGCGGTGATAAAGGTAACTGCGCTGACCGAGCCATACGTGGCAGCCACCGCTGCCGCATCAAAACCCGACAACCACCGCCGTAACACCACATAGCCCAAAATAGGCACCAGTATGGCTAACAACACCGCACAGCCCAAACTTTGCAAAACATCTGCGGTAAAGCCCGAGCGCGCCAAAGCAAAACCTCCCTTGAGCCCTAAAGCCATGAGCAAATACAGCGATAAAAATCGTGCAATCGGTGGCGGAATCTCAAGGTTGGATCGCAATAAACCCGCCAATGCCCCAAATACAAAAAATAAAATGGCGGGGTCGAGTAAATTCTGCATATCATCCTTTCAATCCGTATGTCATACCTATTTCAATCTCGGGCTTGTGCCGATGTTTTCATGCTACAAAGCACGGGCGATGCCCTTCTACAAGCCTTGGGGCGCGAGCCTGCTGCGCAAGGCATCATTGAGCCAGAATCTATACCCGAGCTCTTAGCCCGACTAAAGCAGGCCATTGACACTGATAACACAGCCAACCCCCAGCAGGCTGCATCATACCCCGAGAGCACAACCCACACCAACAAACCAAACGACGACCTGGATGCAGATGTTCATGATGCATTAGCGACAGTGAGCCTGCGCCAACGCTGGTGGCCCTTTCAAGATATGCTGCAACGCAGCTATCAAGCGCAAAAAGCCATTGTTTGGGGTGTAGCCTCAGCTTGAGAATAAATCTCCGCTGGTCACCGTGCGTGCAGGCGGGGTTAACCCCATGTGTTTCCAAGCCGCTTGCGTGGCGATACGCCCACGTGGTGTGCGCTGCAAATAGCCTTGCTGAATCAAGTACGGCTCAATCACATCTTCGATGGTGCTGCTTTCTTCACCAATGGCGGCAGCCACGTTATCTAAGCCCACCGGCCCACCATCAAATCGATGCACGACCGCCTCAAGCAATTTGCGATCCATGACATCAAAGCCCATGGGGTCTACATCGAGCATGGCCAAAGCCGCATCGGCCATGGCTTGATTGATATGCCCTTGGCCCTTGACTTCAGCATAATCACGCACGCGGCGCAATAATCGATTAGCAATGCGAGGCGTACCGCGTGAGCGCCGAGCAATTTCCATGGCGCCGGCTTCATCCATAGGTGTTTGCAACAATCCGGCGGATCGCTTGACAATCAGCGCCAACTCTTGCGGGGTATAAAACTCTAAGCGCGCCACAATACCAAAGCGATCACGCAGGGGGTTGGTCAGCATACCCGCCCTTGTGGTGGCCCCCACCAAAGTAAACGGCTGCAAATCAAGTTTAATACTGCGTGCGGCAGGCCCCTCACCAATCATGATGTCGATTTGATAATCTTCCAAGGCCGGATACAAAATCTCTTCCACCACCGGAGAAAGGCGATGAATTTCATCAATAAAAAGCACATCGTTACGCTCTAGGTTAGTGAGTATGGCCGCTAAATCTTTAGGCTTTTCTAGCACTGGCCCACTGGTTTGGCGCAAATTCACACCTAACTCTGCGGCAATGATATGGCTGAGTGTGGTTTTGCCCAGCCCCGGGGGGCCAAATAACAAGACATGATCCAAAGCCTCTTGCCGCTTTTTTGCTGCGCCGACAAAAATTTCAAGCTGCTCGCGTGCTTTAGCTTGCCCTACATAATCGTGCAGCACCTTGGGCCGTAGCGCACGTTCAAGCGCCTCCTCGTGCGGGGATGCACTGGCTGGGGTCACTACACGAGAGGGCGCACTGGAAAAAGAATCCGTTTGAATCGACATGGGAGCTATTATCCTTTGTCTGAAGCTCACTGGCCTAGTAAATAGTCGAGTTCACATCTAAAATAGCTTACTGTTCACACTGTACCGACAGCCCCCGCATGGCATCTTGCACCACATGGCGCGTTAAGGGTGGGGCAAAGGTTTCAATGAATCGGTACACATACGAGCGCAAATAGCTGCTACGCCGCACCGCCACTCGGGTTAAATTGGGGGCAAATAAATGCCCCGCATCCAGCACCTGCAATTCACCCAAGGGCACATCTTGGGTGGCAATAGCCGCCACAATGCCCACACCCAAACCCAATTGCACATAGGTTTTAATCACGTCGGCATCCATGGCTTCTAACACAATATTGGGTTGCAAGCCCGCTTGGGCAAAGGCCGCATCAATGTGCGCACGGCCGGTATAACCGACTTCATAAGTAATCAATGGATACTGCGCCAATTGGGCAAGGGTGAGGTCGCTGCCAACTTGCGCTAGGGTAGCCAGCAAGGGATGTTGCACAGGAACCAACACACTATGCGTCCATTGATAGCACGGTAATGCCAATAAATCAGGGTATGTGGCCAAGGCCTCCGTGGCAATACCAATATCGGCATCACCGCGTAACAGCATTTCAGCCACTTGATGCGGCGAGCCCTGGTGCAAGCGCAAGGCTACTTCAGGATGAGCCAAACTAAAATCGCGCACCGCATGGGGCAAAGCATAACGCGCTTGTGAGTGGGTGGCAGCAATGGTGAGTGTGCCCCGATTTTGGTGTACCCAATCGGCACTGGCTTCTTGCAAATTGTTCCATTCTTGCAGCAAGCGCTCAATGATGGGGCAAAGGGCTTGCCCCGGGTCGGTGAGACCTGTGAGGCGCTTGCCCACTCGAACGAATAAATCCACACCCAATTCGGTTTCCAATTCCCGAATTTGACGGCTAACCCCTGGCTGCGATGTGTGCAATGTTTGAGCTACCTCCGTCAGGTTAAATTGCTGACGCAAGGCCTCGCGCACAGCGCGGAGTTGCTGAAAATTCATGCTTTAGTTCCTTTGATTCAATACCCGCTGCAAAGCGATGCCAGTGGCCGTTTGTGCCACCACGATGGCTTCAGGTGTGCCTTGCGCCACCAGCAAGCCGCCGCCATCCCCACCTTCAGGACCCATGTCTAATATCCAATCGGATTCAGCCATGACATCCAAGTCATGCTCAATCACCATCACGCTGTGCCCCGCATCGACCAGACGATGCAATACATGCAATAGTTTGGACACATCGGCCATGTGCAAACCCACAGTGGGTTCATCCAACACATACAAGGTGTGCTGGGCCTTTTGACCGCGCCGCGTGATGTCGTCACGCACCTTACTGAGTTCAGCTACCAGTTTAATGCGCTGAGCCTCACCCCCACTCAAGGTGGGTGAGGGCTGCCCCAAAGTTAAGTAGCCTAAACCCACATCTTGCAGCAGTTGTAGGGGCTTTGCAATGGCGGGCATAGCAGCAAAAAATGGCAGGGCCTCGTCCACCGGCATATTCAAAACAGAACCGATCGACTGCCCATGCCACGTCACGGCTAAGGTTTCGGTGTTGAAGCGTTGCCCATGGCATTGGTCGCACAACATTTTGACATCGGGCAAGAAACTCATTTCTAGCGTGCGCATGCCCTGTCCTTCACACGCCGGGCAGCGGCCCAGGCCGGTATTGAATGAAAACCGTGCAGTCGTATAGCCGCGTGC
>JAUMCS010000092.1:0-2911 GCA_032122355.1 Burkholderiaceae bacterium | reverse complement strand
TATCTCCCTGAGCGGCGGTAAGTCCATGCTTTTGAGGCTTTCTGAACCCGCACTGCGCATCGCCATAGGCAACCCCGATGTGGTCGATGTCGCCTTGATCAACGCCCAAGAGGTTTATGTGCTGGGGAAGAAAACGGGCATTACCAATTTGATTGTTTGGTCTGGTAACGGCAAAACTAACTTGCGCGATGTAATAGTAGGGTTAGACACAGGAATGTTGCAGTCTCGACTCGCCAAATGGGTACCTACCAACGAGCCCTTATCGGTTGATGTGATGGCCGACACGGTGGTGTTGCGCGGGCGTGTACCAGATGCTGTTAAAGCACACCGAATTGTGAGTCTTGCAGAGGCATACACCGGGGGTAAAAAAGTCATCAACTTGCTTCATGTTGAGGGGTCTCAACAGGTCATGCTCGAAGTTAAGGTGGCCGAAGTGTCGCGCACCCTGCTCGATGAATTGGGCGTAGACATCAATCTTACTCGAACGATGGGAAGTACCTCGGTGTCTTTGCTCTCGCAGTTTTTATCTGGGGGCGCCACGGCTCTGACAGCAGCTCGTGCAAACGGCATGACAACCATTACCTTGACGGCAGAAATGAAAAAGGGTTTGGTCAAGATATTAGCTGAACCCACCATCACGGCCATCAGTGGTCAAGAGGGCTCTTTTCTTGCTGGGGGAAAAATCTACATACCCGTACCGCAAGGAGGCATCAGCAATGCCATTACCTTGCAAGAAAAAGAGTACGGCGTGGGTTTGAGCTTTATACCAACTGTCCTAGAGGGCGGCTTGATCAATCTGAAAGTGACACCTGAAGTCTCCGAGTTGTCGCAGTTGGGTGCCACGGTCAAAGCGCTCAACGGGCAGGTCAGTGTCCTGCCTTCCATCACCACAAGGCGTGCTTCAACTACCGTTCAGCTCAGAGATGGCGAGAGCTTTGCGATTGGCGGTTTAATCAAGAGTAATGTCACCGAGGCGATTCGGGCTTTTCCCATTTTGAGCGAACTGCCAATTTTGGGGACCTTGTTTCGCAGTACCGCGTTTCAAACCGAAAAGTCTGAATTGCTGTTTGTGGTGACCCCCCGTTTAGCTAAAACAGCCGAAACGGCCCTCGCCTTGCCCACAGACAGTTTCAGGCCGCCATCGCGTGCTGAATTCATGGTGGATGGCCTGATGGAATCGCAACCATCGGAGTCGATTGAGCAGCCATCCAAACGACAACCCGACGCAGCACCCGCTACGCCCACCAAACCTTGAAACGAGGAGAGTTGAATGTCTAAGATGAACCCAACAAAGGTCTCACACTGGTGTGCCTGGCTGCTGGGGACTTTGTCTGCAGCGGGTTGTGCCCACAACCCTTACGTCGATGCACCGACATCGGGCCAAGTCGTTCGTCAAGCAATGCAGGCTCAAACTTTGAATCCCGTTGCAGGAAAAAAAAATGAACCGCCTGCGGATACCGATGGTGTGGCCATGAAGTATGCCGTTGATCTTTACCAAAATTCATTCGCCAAGCCGTCTGTGCCTATGAATGTCTTGAGCATTGGTCTTGGTGGCTCTACTAGCTCGACAGGGCGCTAAGGACAGTCAAATGAATACCTATTTACTGGCATCAGACGCTACGACCCTCGAAATTTTGCAAAAAACAGTTCAATCCCAGAGCCTGACAGTACAGGGGGCTGTGGTGCGTTCTGAGGGGCAAACCTTGCCATCCTATTTCCAAAACATGACGTCGGGAATTTTGCTGGTTTGCAGTAGCAAGGCGCAAACGACTGCCGATCTGGATGCGCTGGAAACCATGAGCTGGTCCAGTCCGCAACTCAGTGTGATCCTAATCAGCGAAAGCGATACCAAAGAAGATTTAGTTCGTGCCATGCGATCGGGAATTCGGGAGGTTGTGGTCTCACCGCTTGGACAGTCCGATTTGATTTCGGCTTTGCGTCGCGTGATGGCACACCATGAAAAAATTTATATAACTGCTGAGGCCTATACGGGGCTAGGGAAAATAGCTGCATTCATTTCATGTAAAGGTGGCAGTGGCTCGACTTTTTTGGCGGGCAACATGGCACATTTGATTGCTGAAACCTTCAACCGACGATGTCTTCTAGTTGATCTGGATTTGCAAAATGGCGACGCATCGTATTACATGTGCCAAGACGCGATCAAGAACAACATCAGTAATCTGACCCAGCAAATAGACCGTTTAGACGCGCAGTTGCTCAGTAGCTGCATCCACAGTATTAGCCCGAGACTCAATATGTTAGCTGCGCCCGATGAACCAGGCGTCGCCTTGGACATCACGGCTACTAAATTGGAGCAGATCTTGAGCTTGGCCAGGCGAACGCACGAGTATGTGGTGCTGGATCTGGACTGCACTATTGATGCCGTCACGCTTAAAGCGCTGGACATGGCGGATATCGTGTACGTCACAATGGAGTGCAACTTGCCCGTGGTGCGCAATGCTAAGAGGCTGGTCAAGCTTTTCCGTTCACTAGGCTTTGGTGATGACAAGCTTCGCTTGCTGGTCAACAAATATCAAGCTGATGGTCTGATAGATGTCAAGAGCATCGAACAAGCCGTCGGGATCAAAGTTCACCACACCATTCCCAATCAGGTCGCTGCCGTGACCGAGGCGTTTAATTTAGGCAAGCCGCTTGTGTTATTGCACCCGCAGAATGGCGTGTTGAATGCCTTGCGTGAAATTACGTCTTCGCTCCTGGACGCTCCTTTGCCTAAGGCACGAGGCTGGATGGAGCGTTTGATGGGAAAAGCGGCCTGACTGCTAAATTGAAAAAAGGAGAATGCTTTGACACTGGACATCCGCCAGCATTTCGAGTCCCAAGCACCGTTTCCAATTGCACTGGGCTCAACACTTTCAACGCATAGGGTAACAGCAGTCCGGCTTGAAACCAT
>JAUMCS010000091.1:0-28697 GCA_032122355.1 Burkholderiaceae bacterium | reverse complement strand
CACTGGTGAGCATCACAACCCACATCAACACGGTGGCCACTGCACTGATCAGGTTTTGTGTGACCTCATCGCCCTGCTCGTGCCGAGATGCGGCCAAAATGGGCACAAAAGCTTGTGAAAATGCCCCTTCTGCAAATAATCGGCGCAATAAATTAGGAATTCGAAACGCCACATTAAATGCATCCGTCCAGGCACTGGCCCCAAACTGCGAAGCCACCACCCACTCCCGCCCTAAACCCGTGATGCGTGACACCAAGGTGAGCAATGAAACCATCGATGCTGTTTTCAGTAAATTCATGCGCTTGTCCTGCTGTGCTTTTCCTGCTGTGCTTTAACGGATGGTGTTTAACGCCGCACCCAAGCCGCCGCAAAAAATCCATCGGTTTGGTGCTGATGCGGCCACAAGCGCAAGTACCCACCTTCGCACAAACTGGCGGCCTGCGGCACTTTCAGTCGCTCTAATTCGGTTGCGACATCTAGCGGTTCAAAATCGGGAAATTGTTCAGTAAAGGCGGCGGCAACGGCTTCGTTTTCATCGGCGAGCACGCTGCAAGTGGCATACACCAAGCGCCCACCGGATTTCAGCAAACGCGCTGAACTGGCTAAAATTCGCGCCTGCAAGGCACTGAGCTCCGCTACCGACTCAGGTGACTGCCGCCAGTTCAGGTCGGGGTTACGCCTCAGCGTACCCAAGCCCGAGCAAGGGGCATCCACCAATACACGATCGATTTTGCCACTCAGCCGCTTAATGCGTTCATCACGCTCGTGGGCAATTTGTGCCGGATGCACATTCGACAACCCGCTGCGCGCCAAACGCGGCTTGAGCGCAGCCAAGCGATGCCCCGACGTATCAAACGCATACAAACGCCCGGTATTGCGCATACTCGCCCCCAAGGCCAGGGTTTTGCCGCCTGCACCGGCACAAAAATCGGCCACCATCTCACCGCGATGCGCATCCAGCAATAAAGCCAGTAGCTGACTACCCTCGTCTTGCACTTCCACTTCGCCCTGCAAAAACACGGAGGCTTTTTGCAAAGCAGGCTTACCTTGCACGCGCAAACCCCAGGGAGAATAAGGTGTAGGCTCGGATGCAATGCCCGCTTGGGCCAATGCTTGCTGCACGGCATCACGCTTGGCTTTGAAGGTATTCACACGCAAATCAAGGGGTGCTACGGTTTGACTGGCTTGTACAAAAGGAACAAAAGCATCACCCAAGCGCGTTTGTAGCGGCTCGGTTAACCAAGGGGGCAAATTCAAGCGGATGCGCTCGGGCAGTCCGGCTTTATTCAAGGCCTGAATTTGCTCTAGCCAAGTTTGTTCAGCGGGGCTCAGGGCTGCTCGTAAATAGCCATCTGAGCCCTTCCAAGCCAGTAAAGCCAAACGCCGGTACAAAGGCCCCGTGCCCGATTGCGCCAAATGCTGCAATTCAAGCCGCTGGCGCAGCAATGTATAGGCGGTTTCCGATAATATGTGCCTGTCACGGCTACCTAAAGCGCGGTGCTCGCGAAAAAAATCCGATATTTCACGATCGGCCGGCTGCACCAGGGTCATGACACGGCGCAGCAGTTCAGCCGTTAAATCGAGTTGGGCTTTAGGATGCATGAACAGCTCCTTCATGAGCACGGGCATATCCCGCAAAACCGTGCAAGTAGTACTGGGGCTCACCGCTGATTTGCACCACGTGATCGCCCTCGAGGTAAACACAGCCCTGCACCAACCAACGTACACACTGCACCAACATGGGGTGCTCTATTTCAAGCACACGCGCCGCTAAGCTGGCTTCGGTATCATTGGCCAGCACCGGTACGGCGGCCTGAGCGATGATAGGGCCGTGGTCTAGCGCAGGCGTGACAAAGTGCACGCTAGCCCCCGCCCATTTCACACCGGCTTGCAGTGCACGGCGATGTGTATGTAAGCCGGGGAATGCAGGAAGTAAAGAGGGATGAATATTGATTAATCGGCCTGCAAAATGGTTGACAAAGGCCTCGCCCAATACGCGCATAAAACCGGCCAACACCACATAATCGGGCTCATACGCTTGGCAAGCATCCAGCAGGGCCGCATCAAAAGCGGCCCGATCGGCATATTGGCGATGATCGAGTGCCAGCGTATTCAAACCCTGTTGCTGCGCCCAGGCCAAACCAGCCGCTTGCGGTTGGTTAGAAACCACGGCCACTATTTTTGCGGGCCATTGCTCCTGCTCACAGGCATTGACAATGGCTTGCATATTACTGCCACGGCCTGAAATCAATATCACAATTCGCTTCATAATCTTTAATCCTGACATAAGTCATGAGTGTAGGCTGCCCTTTTACAATATAAGCTCAACCTCAGCATGATTTTTTCATTCCATCACTCGTTTTTATAGGCACCATGAATCAGCGCGTACTCACCGGCATTACCACTACTGGCACGCCCCATTTGGGCAATTATGTGGGCGCCATTCGGCCAGCCATTCAAGCCAGCCAAGAAATTGGGGTTGAAAGTTTTTTATTTTTAGCCGATTATCACGCCCTCATCAAATGCGCTGATCCGGCAAGGATTGAGCGCTCACGCCTTGAAATTGCAGCCACATGGCTAGCCTGTGGCCTAGACCCACAACGAGTAACCTTCTACCGCCAAAGCGATATCCCTGAAATCACCGAGCTCAATTGGCTGCTCACTTGCCTCACGGCCAAAGGGCAAATGAACCGTGCGCATGCTTACAAAGCACAAACCGACATCAATGCCGAACAAGGGCAAGATATCGATGCCGGTGTGACGATGGGTCTGTACTGCTATCCGATTTTGATGGCTGCTGATATTTTACTCTTCAATGCCCACCGTGTGCCGGTCGGGCGCGATCAAGTTCAACATATTGAAATGGCACGAGATGTGGCTCAGCGTTTCAACCACAGTTTTGGCCATGGGCAAGATGTTTTTGTTCTGCCTGAAGCGCAAATTGAAGAAGATGTCGCCACGCTGCCCGGCCTGGATGGGCGCAAAATGTCCAAAAGCTACGACAACATCATCAGCTTATTTGAGGGCGGCACTCGGGCGCTAGCTGACTCGATCGCCCGCATTGTGACGGATTCGCGCTTACCGGGCGAGCCCAAAAATATCGATAACTGCGCCTTAGTCACCCTTCATGATGCCTTTGCCAGCCCCGAGCAGCGGGCGCAATTTCATGCCGATTTAAGCCAAGGCATGGGTTGGGGCGAGGCCAAGAAAATCACCGCGCAACGCATTGAGTTGCAAATTGCACCCATGCGAGATCAATATGCGGCACTGATGAGCAAGCCCGCTGAACTAGAGGCCATTTTGCAAGAAGGTGCTGCTAAGGCTCGCCAAATTGCCACCCCCTTCATGGCTGACATTCGGCAAGCCGTGGGCTTGAAAAGTTTTGTTAACTGCGCCACCACGCCACCACCATCTGGCGCATCTGCTTCATCCCACAAAACTGCAGCTCCTGTATTCAAGCAATACCGCGAATCCGATGGTTTGTTTTACTTCAAACTCACCGCCGCCGATGGTGTGGTTTTGCTACAAAGCCATGGATTTGAACAAGGCCGTGAGGCAGGTGCTTGGGTCAAACGCTTGAAAACACAAGGTCCCAGCACACTGGCCGATATCCCTTCGAACTGGTATGCGGGCGTACCGGCCGACCAACTCACTGCCGATTTGCAAACCCTACAAGCCCTTGAAAACGAAGCCGCTCAGTAATATGGCGGCCATTCATATCAGTGACATCGAGTTGGCCATCAACTGGTGGCGCGATAAAGCACCCTCTGCCGACGGCATCAGCGCCTGTGCTGAGGTGCGTGCCTTAGCGGATATTTATGCGCACATGGTGTATTACCGCCAAACGCAATGCGACGAAGCCGAGTTCAGCCCGAAGGCGCAACACGCTTGGCTGGCTTGGTATCAAAGCACCCCCGATACCCCCTGCATTGCCATATGCTCGACCAGTCAGGGTGATGAGCAATGCAAGGGCTGTGGCCGATTTTTTGAAGAAGTTCAAAACTGGCCGGCCATGTCACCCGCAGCCAAGCGCGCCACTTGGCGGCGCATTACCCAAGATGGGCAAGCTTGGCGCTTTAACCGCTACGCTGAGCGCGCGCAAGAGTCTGCGCCTTCATCTCAGGGCGGCTTGCCTGTAGTCAATATCGATTCATAGCATCTACCGCATCATAGCTGTGTGGCGAATTGGCCATGATGGGCACAAATAGTGCCAAAGCCGATTTTTAACCTTCAAAATGCAGAGGAAGTCTATGAAAACCGATACCCAGCTCAAAAAAGATGTCAGTGATGAACTCGAGTGGGAGCCATCTGTCAATGCCACGAATATTGGGGTGGCTGTTCATAACGGTGTAGTTACTTTAAGCGGGCACATTCAAACATTTGCGGAAAAAGCTGCGATTGAGCGAGTGGTACAACGCATTGATGGTGTGAAAGCCATGGCACTTGAGTTGGATGTCAAGCTCGCTCCAGGCCATCAGCGCAACGATACTGAAATTGCCGAATCGGCGCGCGTGGCCATGCAGGCACAAGCCTTAGTACCCGCCGACAAAATCACGCTGAAAGTTGAGCATGGTTGGGTGACGCTCAATGGTGAAGTCGAATGGGATTACCAGCGCACCAATGCCGAACGCACGGTGCATGCTTTGATGGGTGTGGTGGGTGTGACCAATCGTATTACCCTCAAATCGCGCACAGTGCCCAGTGATGTCAGCAACCGCATTCGTGATGCGCTGGCACGGCAGGCCGAGCGTGAGGCCCGAAACATTGATGTCAGCGTGAGCGGCTCTACAGCTACTTTGCGTGGCTCAGTGCATTCATGGTCTGAGCGCAATGCTGCTCAGGGTGCGGCCTGGGCTGCGCCGGGTATCACCATGGTGGTGAATGAAATTCGTGTCAGCCCTTGAGAGTTTTTTAATTCTGTGAAGCACTTACCCTTGAAGGGGGGTGCTTTACAGAATGTTTGAGTCCATCTCAATCGAAATTAAACAATACTCTTCATCAAGTGGTTGTAGGTTTATCGCGCTCTAAAGGGCAATCTTTCGAATGATGGTGGGGTGGTGATAACCATCTACACAGCGAGTTTTGCTGACACCAAACGATTGATACTCACACCTTGTTCAGCCGCCTGGACAGCAAGGTTGCGATGAACTAGCGGAGGTACCCGAACAATAAAACGGCCGCTAAATTTTTTCTCCGACAGGGGTTCTGGTATCGCTTCACCTGACTCTTGCATATCTTCAACGACATCAGCTATTAATTTACGGACACCCGCCAAGGCTTTTTCTGGTGTGGATGCAAGCCATGAAAGTGCAGGAAACTCTGCGCAAAGGCCAATATGCTCATCATCCTCAGCCGACCAAGTCACCCGATAGGTGTAGTGATTGATGTTCATGATTTTTCTCCTAGGCATTCAATTGCTGCCAAAACTTGGCGAACCTGATAAACCTTGGCCTTGCCTTTGTTATTTTGAATATTCACTCGAGGGTTACCCTGCCAAGGGGTTTTATACACGGCATGACTACTTCCATTTTGTCTGGGTTTACCAAAAAAGTGCTCGCACACACGCTGCAAATCAGTAAATCGCACATTGGCTACCTCATCCCTCATTTGCCCAAGAATCTTATCTATCGGTCGCATTTTTGTATGATATCAATATTGATATTTAAAGTCAAACCCAAATACAACCCTAGCCCCTGCCCCCATACACTTTTGCAAACGTCAAAATTACTTCGCGGATGATTTTGCGTTGAGGGGCGGGCAATTGTAAAAAAGCATCAAAGGTTTCTTGTTCCAAGTGCCCGATGCCTTCACTCCAGCGTTTTTGGTGCTGCTGCACAGAGGCTCTGACCGATGTGCCAAAGCGCAGTACATCGGGTTCAATTTTGAGCCATTCGGCAAGGACTTGGAGTTTGTCTTGGGTTGGTATTGATCGATTATTCAGCCAACCCCAAGCGGCTTGATTACTGATGGATTTACCGGGCCAGCGTAAATTGAACTCATGCTCTAAAACAGATGGGCTAATTGTGTAACCCGCTGCAGTCATTGCGGCACGTAGTCGTTTAGTGAATTCAATTTTTTCATTCATGCAATCAAGTTACAAACCACTTGATAAATTTTTTAAGAAGTTGTTGAGTATGATTACAACATTTAGTTGAAATTTTTATTAACAACCTCTTGAAGAAGCGCATGCCCAAATCCCTGATCGAGCAACTTCCTGAAATTCTGAAAGAAGGCCGCAAAATGGCCGAACGCTACCTTGAAAGCATTGAGGGGCGGCATCGCATTAGTCTACAAACCCGGGAAGTGGTATTGCCCGCCAAAGATGACAGCATGGCACCCGATTGGGTAGAACAGCAACGCCGAGCAAGCCAGCAAGAAGCACTGGCACAAGGGCAGCCGTGGCGCAACCGACTGATCTACGGCGATAACTTATTGGCCATGACGGCACTTTTGGCAGGGGACGAACATACGCCCAGCCTGCGTGGCAAAGTGGATTTGATTTATATTGATCCACCGTTTGACTCTAAAGCCGATTACCGCACCAAAATCACGCTACCGGGTTTAGAGCTAGAGCAAAAACCCACCGTGATTGAGCAGTTTGCATATTCAGATACATGGAGCGACGGCACTGCATCGTACTTGGCCATGATCACGCCACGTCTGATATTGATGCGCGAATTACTGGCCGATACCGGCTCAATTTACGTGCATTTGGATTGGCATGTGGGGCATTATGTGAAGTTGATTTTGGATGAAGTGTTTGGGAAAGAAAATTTCAACAATGAGATAGTTTGGTGTTATTCAGGCCCATCCGCAGTTAAATCTGCATTCGCAAGAAAGCACGACATCATTTATTTTTTTACAAAAGGTTCAAATCACTTTTTTGCTGGAGACTACGTTAAACACAAAAGTGGTGTTCACAATACGGGTCAAGTTTTTGGAGCCGTTGATGGAGATGCTAAAAAAATCAAAGAAATTGAAGCACGAGGAAAGCTAGTCGAAGATTGGTGGATCGATATTTACACCACTGATCGCGTGCGATCTGAGCAAGTTGGCTACGCAACGCAAAAACCGCAGAAATTACTTGAACGCATTATTCGCGCATCATCCCCAGAAGGTGGGCTTGTCATTGACTTCAACGGTGGCTCGGGAACCACAGCTGCGGTAGCCGAAAAACTCGGCCGCCGATGGATCACCACCGACATCGGCAAGCCCGCTTGCATGATCATGCGCAAACGCTTGATTGACCAAAACGCCCAACCCTTTCTGTACCAAGCCATAGGCGACTACCAAGTTGAAGCCGCCAAAGCGCACTTAGGGCGTGATTTTAGAATTGGCGATTTATCGCAAATCGTATTGTCACTTTACGGTGCACTGCCCTTGCCCATAGAATTCAACCCACAACGCAACCTTGGGCAAATACCACCGATTTCCATCGGCCATACCCACGGCAGCAAAACCTTGGTACTGGCTGATTCTCCCAACAAACTCACAGGCGAAGCCACCCTCAAAAAAGCCATCGCCCAACGCGATGCCCTCATGGGCGGCTGGGATCGGATGGTTGTGCTGGGTTGGAACTTTGAACCCTCCATCGGCGAAGCCATCACCGCCTTCAATGACGACCGGCTTGAAGTGCTCGTCATCCCGCCCGATCTCCTGGACCGTCTGAAAAAGAAAGGCGACATTAACAAACTGCGAGGGCAAATTCGCTTTTCATCCCTGCAATATCTCACCATACACCCCATTACCTGCACCCCACAAACCACCGATCAAGGCCAACAAGCGCTACTGACCATTCAACTCAAAAACTACGTGCTCCTCTCTCCGGAAGCCATCAACCTAGACGATGAAAACCGCCAAAAACTGCAAACCGTTGCCAACAAAGAACCCCTAGCACTCATTGAATATTGGGCCGTCGACCCCGACTACGATGGGAAGGTGTTCCGCTCAGTCTGGCAGGACTACCGCGGCAATACGGGCAATGATGCAGAGAAGCTCCGCGTTATTACCCAAGCCAAGATCACCACCCCTGCCAAAACCGGCACACGTATAGTGTGCGTGCGTGTTGTTGATGTATTTGGCTATGAGGCCGAAGTGATTGCCAACGTGGAGGCCGCATGAATCAAGCCGCACCCAGCAATGGCACTATCGACCCCCAACTTGCTCTCGCCAAAAGCCTGACGCAAAAAACCCAAGCACTCAGCCGTGGCCTAGAAACCGGGGCCGCCGAACTGTTCGAGCACGTTACCCCCACCACCGCAGAACTGCTGAAATGGTGGTTTGCAGAAGACATGGTGGCCGCCCGCAGAGGGCTGAATTTTCATGAAGGCCAAAAACAAGCCATACTCAACACCATCGTAGCCCATGAAGTGCTGGGCGCACAGCACACCCAATGGACTCTGAAAGAACTCTACCAAGCAGCAGCACCTGATGCGCTTTTGGTGGGTCATCGCCTGACAGAAGTCACACAAGCCAAACATGCGTACCCCAAATACTGCATGAAAATGGCCACCGGAACCGGTAAAACATGGGTGCTCCAAGCCCTGATCATTTGGCAGCTTCTGAATAAAACCCATGCACAGGCCGCTGGCATCGACGCCCCCCGTTTCACGCGGCAATTCATGATTGTCGCCCCAGGGTTGATCGTATACGAACGCTTGCTTGATGCATTTTGCGGAAAACTCATCGCCGGCACACAAGGCACTCGCGATTTTGCGCATTCTGACGTAGCCCAATACGCCGAGTTATTCATCCCCGAGGCCTATCGCGAAACCGTATTTGGATTTGTGCGTGGTAACGTATGCAGCAAAACCGAAATTGGCCTAAAGGCCACTGGCAATGGCATGATAGCCATCACCAACTGGCACTTACTGGCTGAAGGGGATGAAGCGGCTGAATCGGATGAAATTGCTGACCCCAGCGAAGCGATCACCGCACTGGGCCAAGACCTAGACCCCAAGCGGGTGATCAGCCAAGTGCTCCCCCTCACGCCGGGGCGGGCTTCGGGTAACAGCCTTGAAGTATTGGATCGCCGATACGCTCGGGGTAATGTTTTAGAATTTCTCAGCCAATTGCCTGAATTGATGGTGTTCAATGATGAGGCTCATCACATACATGACTTTAAGCGCGAAGGCGAAACCACTGAAGTGGAATGGCAAAAAAGCCTCAGTCGTATCGCGGCCAGCAAAGGCCGGCGCTTTGTGCAAATTGATTTTTCAGCAACCCCTTACAACGCCGTAGGAACAGGCAAAAATAAGAAAAAGATTTACTTTCCGCACATCATCACTGACTTTGATCTCCAAAGTGCCATGCGCATGGGCTTGGTAAAATCGCTGGTACTCGACAAACGCAAAGAAATCGGTGCTTTGCCCTTGGAATTCAAAGCAGAACGGGACGAAAGCGGCAACCCGACCCTGAGCGAAGGGCAGCGTGTCATGTTGCGTGCAGGTTTAACCAAACTGCGCAAACTAGAAAAAGACTTTGCCCCAATTGACCCGAGCCGCCACCCCAAAATGCTGGTGGTGTGTGAAGACACCACCGTGACACCACTCGTTGCCGATTTTCTGTGTATGCAAGAGGGCTTGCACAACGATGAAGTCATGACCATCGATTCGGGCAAAAAAGCAGAACTCGGTGAAAAAGATTGGGGTCCTGTCCGTGAGCGTCTATTCAACGTCGACCGACACGCCACGCCAAAAGTGATTGTGAGTGTGCTCATGTTGCGTGAAGGCTTTGACGTGAATAACATCTGCGTGATCGTTCCCTTGCGTTCAAGCCAAGCGCAAATTTTGCTTGAGCAAACCATAGGCCGTGGCCTGCGCCTGATGTGGCGCGAACCCGAATACACGGACATCAAGCGCGAAAACCGTGAGCGCATCACCCAAGGCCAGGAACCCAAAAGCCTGCTGGATGTGCTATCGATTGTCGAACATCCCGCCTTCCAGGCTTTCTACGATGACCTCATTCAAGCAGGTCTAGTGGGGTCCAGCGCAGAAGATGACAGCAGCACTTCAGCCGCCGGTGATTTGATAACCGTAGAACTGCGTGAAAATTACCAAGCCTTTGATTTTGGTATTCCCTTTATTTTGCAAGAAGCCGACGAGCACCGCAGCCACCGCACCATTGATGTCAGCACGCTGCCGGCTTTTACGGCCATGGATATGCAGCAGCTCAAACACCAGCTGGGCAAAGGTGACGCCTTTATTTCGCAAGACTTACAAAGTTCCACCCTATTTGGCGACTATCGCATCAGTGGGGCCATCATGAACGTCAGCGGCTATAACGATTTTTTATCGCGCATGACACGCCGCATCAGTCAGGCCCTGAGCGTACCGTTATCGCAAATAGCCAAGGGCAACAAAATCGCTGAACACGCTGTCACCCCCCTCTATATGCAGGTGCATACGGCGGAACTTACCGGTTGGTTAGACGACTACATCTGGACCCAACTTTTCGGTACGGCCTTTAACCCACTTGAAGATGAAAACTGGCGCTTACTGCTGTTGTCTCCCGTTGTAAACCATATCACCCAACAATTTGCCTTGAGCCTGATCCGCTCTGAGGAAAAATACAGCGTAGGGCAAACCGAAGTGCATTTGCGCTACCTCAGTGAAGTAAACAAACTCACCGTACGCGACAGCACGTCTACCGAGGTGAGTAAATGTATTTATCCGCGCTTAGGCTGGCCTAGCCGTCATGGTGGGCTTGAGCGTGCTTTCATTCATTGGGCACAGGCTGACAGCCAGGTTCAAGCATTCTGCAAAATTCAAGAAAACCGCCATACTTATGTGCGTTTGCGCTATGTCAAAGAAGATGGATTGCCCGCCTTTTATTCACCTGATTTTTTAGTACGCACTGCCGCTGCCGTCTATTTGGTTGAAACCAAGGCCCAAGAACAAACCTTACATCCCAACGTGCAGCGCAAACGCAAAGCGGCACTGGCCTGGTGCGAGCGCATCAACCAACTCACGCCTGAGCAACGCCAAAGCCCACCTTGGCACTATGTGTTGCTGGGTGAAAATAGCGTGTATGAATGGCAAAGCAAAGGCGCACGGCTGGCCGATTTACTCGACCATACCAAACTGCGCCCCAAACCAGCCGCATCCATGCAGCCAAACTTGATGGATGAGTTGTGATTCGGGTGAACGCATGGTTGGGTGACGCTCAATGGTGAAGTCGAATGGGATTACCAGCGCACCGCGCCCTACGTACGGTCTTAACCACTTCACCAACGGTCAGTGATTTGAGTACACCAGTCGCATGATTTGATCGTACAGGTATTGAACCCATATACCCACAACGATGGAGCCCAGCCAAGCCAGTACAACAAATATCAAAGCAAGGCCAAGACCCTCAAGTTCAAACTTTTCCCAGATGCCACTGACCACGATGATCACAGCAAAGTGACTGACAAATATGCTGTAGGAAATGTCACTAAAGTAGTGAATAAATTTTCTGATGGGATTTTCAGCCTTGAACCAGGAGATGTGAGAAAGACTGTACAGACTGCCTACTGTGAGCAACACGATCACTGGGCGTGCTCTGGGATCCAAGAGCCAGTCCAGCAACAAAAGGCCAACAGTGACGGTCAGCCAAACGCGTGCGCGAGGACTCTGCCTTGCCCAAGCCACCAGCGCACCCAAACCATAGGCCCAGAGATAGTAGATCGCCCATGCATCCAAAGTTGCATGACGGCTAAAGATATAGATTGAGACGACTGTACATGCAGCTATCATTGCTGGCATCCATGATTCGGACAGCGTTTTCTGCGAGTTCTTACTGATACGTGCCAGCAATGCAAAAAGGCCAAACAGCTGTAGGTCTATCGCAACGTACCACGCACCAGCCGACATCGATGGAATACCCAACACATCTTGCAAGAAAAACAGATGTGCCAAAAAAACACCCATGCTCGGTAGGGGGGACAGCCAGTCTTTATCGGATAGTTCATCACCTAACCATAGGGTGGCGAAGATCACGAGCAGCAGCGCGATCATGAGTTGCGGCGCCAGGCGCAAATAGCGCCTCCAGATCAAAGAGGCTAAATTTTTAGTATGCTTATTGTTGAGTGAGAGCGCCACCAAATACCCGCCAATCACTAAAAATGGCTGAACTGCGAGACGACCATCTTCATAAATGAACCCCACCTGACCGGGCCAAACAGCGGAAATCCAATCCGTCATCGGTGCATAGTGTGAAAGGTGATGCATCACAATGATCTGAAATGCCATTACCTTGATGATATCTATAACTATAGATCGTTGCATTCGGTCTATCCAGACCGGCTAAGGCCTTTACAATTAAAAGGTACCATTTTAAATAGATAATGGAACACCCACCAAGAAGATCAAAATACTTTAGCTGTGAGCAACTCAATTACCGCACCATGCACCCATCCCCCTTCCACACCCCCTACAGAGCCTTGATACTGGGCTCTAGCGGCGCTATTGGTAATGCATTTGTTAGCGCACTGCAATCTGACCCATCATGTCAAGAAGTCGTGGGTTTATCGCGCTCTGAGGGGCAGTTTGATTTATGCCAACCGGCCTCTATTCAACAAGCTGCTGAGAATCTGCGCGGTAGTGGACCTTTTCACATCATCATTGATGCCACTGGCGCATTGACCCTAGATGGCATCGGCCCTGAAAAATCCCTATCCCAAGTACAGCCTGACCGACTCATGCTGCAATTTCAAGTTAATGCCATTGGGCCTTTACTGGCATTACAACAGTTTGCACCACTAATGGTACAAGGCCCTGCTTTGTATGCCAAGCTCTCGGCACGGGTGGGTAGTATTTCAGATAATCACAAAGGCGGCTGGTATGGCTACCGCTCGGCCAAAGCCGCCTTGAATATGTTTTTACAAACAGCGGCAATTGAGCTGCAGCGCAAAAACCCTGCCCTGCAAGTTGCAGCACTACAACCCGGCACCGTTAAATCCGCTTTATCAGCACCCTTTTCAGCATCAGTTACAAATTTACTCGAAGCCGCTGAATCTGTCGCAGGGCTGTTAGCGGCACTGAAAGCGCTACCGCCTAAGTCAGGGGCACACTTCATCGACTACAAGGGGCAAATCATCGAATGGTAAAACACCCCTCTAGCATTCACTCATTCCTACATTCTTTTTTGTTCAAAAATACCATCACACAGCCAAACTGCACTCCGGGCACCTGCCATAAAACGTGATCTGATGCGCTTCTAAAACAAAGCCTTTGGGCAATAATTTCGATAAATCATCCGGGCATGCATCAATATCCAGCACGCGCTGGCACCCATGGCAATGAAAATGGTGGTGATGGTGCTTATGTTCTTCATAGCGGGGCGGCTCACCTGGCAGGGCAACGGTATCGACCAAACCCTCATCCACCAAGCCCTTGAGATTGCGGTAGACCGTCGCTAAACTCAAACTCGGCACGATTTTTTGTGCCTCTAACAACAACTCTTGCGGCAACAGTGGCTGCCCACGCAGTGCCAGCGCTTGTTGAATGGCATGCCGTTGTCGGGTGGAACGTTCCATAAAAAATAACACCTTCAAAAACTTTACTTGCTAATGATAATTTATTTGCATTAAAATAAATCCATCTTTGACTAGCTTTAATTTTGCCATGCCTAAATCTGCTCCATGCAAATATTCATCTATCACACCCGTTATCATGCTGGCAGCCGTGCTAACTACTGCCCATGCTCAAACATCAGCCGCAAGCCCTGAGGCAGCAATCCCTCTTGCCCCCTCTAATTGGGAAGCTGGTATGGTGCTCGATGGTTCGCTGAATTCGCAAAAACTTGAACTCGGCGCACGGGATAAATCCGCAGCACTCGGGCATAGCGATGCGATGATACGGGGCACGCTGGGCGAGCATCTGAGCGCTGAAGGCGTGATGGCCTTTCATACAGAAGATGAAAAGCTGGAATCTCATGTAGAAAGCGCATGGCTGCAAACACGCACATTGCCTTACGGCTTACAAGCGCGTGTGGGAAGGTTTTCTTCTCAAATTGGCTACCAAAATGAATTGCATCCCCATGCTGATGATTTTTCAGAGCGCCCACTCCTGTACCGTGCATTTCTCGGCGGCCATTGGTTTGATGATGGCGTACGCCTGAACTGGACTGCGCCCACACCGTTTTACTTACGCTTGGGTGCTGAAGTTTTTGCAGGCAAAAAACTCGTGCACGAAGCCACTGCAGACTCCCTATCCCGAGTCACCACCACCAACCTCAAGGTGGGCGATGACATCAACGCCAACCATAGTTGGCAGTGGGGTTTGTCACACGTATACAACCAGCGTGAGTCGGAAGTAGAAGTGCACAACCCCGATGCGGAACAACACAGCCATGCAGCCAATTTCACAGGCAAGCGGATGTGGATATCTGACCTCGTGTACAAATGGGCGCCTGATGGCAATAACCGCAATCAGCAAGTTCGGTTGCAGTGGGAATACGCCCAGGTGGGGCAACTCAATCGCTACGCCGAGGCTGCCCAAAAACATCGGGCATCCACCGTGAGTGCCGTTTGGCGTTTTCACCCTGCATGGGAAGCAGGTGTTCGCACAGATTGGCTAAAGGTTAATAAATTTGAAAATCATGAGGGTGCCATAGAGTCAGGCAAGGGAAAACTTCAAGAAAATGCTGTGATGCTGGCTTACAAGCCCACACATATGCAAACCTTGCGCTTGCAATGGGCGGAACAAAAAGCCAAAGGGGCGAATGACGAGGGCGAGGCCATCTTTGCCACCCCAGCCAAACGCAGTGTTCAGCTGCAATACGTAATCAGTTTTGGAGCGCATGGTGCACACGCTTATTAAGCACGGGGTTGCCGCACTCTTATTTGGGTTCAGCGGCGTTGCTCAGGCCATCACCGTATTTGCTTGCGAACCCGAGTGGGCTGCACTCACTCGGGTGCTGCTGCCCGAAGCCCAAGTCAAAACTGCCACGCATC
Organism: Burkholderiaceae bacterium; assembly: GCA_032122355.1. Taxonomy (GTDB): domain Bacteria; phylum Pseudomonadota; class Gammaproteobacteria; order Burkholderiales; family Burkholderiaceae_C; genus RFTU01. Next base: position 13,762 of record JAUMCS010000091.1, on the reverse strand, counting down.
ACCTACAAGACCCCCATCACATTGAGGCCAGGCCCTCACTGATTGCGCACATGCGCAATGCCGATGTAGCGGTATGCACGGGGGCTGAGCTGGAAAGCGGTTGGCTACCCATGCTGCTGGAAAAATCCGGCAATCGGCGCATTCAAAATGGCCAAAAAGGCCTATTTTTTGCGGCTGACCATGTCCAGCTCATCGACCCGTTCCAAGGCAGTAAAACGCCATTTTCAGGCGATGTGCATGCACAAGGCAATCCGCATTTTCATACCGATCCGCGGCGCTTTCTTCTGGTTACTCAAGCTCTAGCAGAACGCCTTGGCTTGCTATTTCCCCAGCATCAATCTGAAATCAAAAGCCGGCAACAACAATTCGAGCAACAGCTAAAGTCAAAAATTACTCAATGGGAAATCAAAGCCAAACCCCTGCAAGGGCGCAAGGTCATTACCCAGCATGCCACATTTGCTTATTTATGGGCGTGGCTGGGCCTACAACCCATTGCTGATCTAGAGCCCAAACCTGGCATTCCACCCACACCTCAACATCTTGAAAAAGTGCTTACCATCGCCAAGTCGAACCCGCAATCCCCCATTATCATTGCGCAACACCACGATCCTCAACCGGCACGCTGGTTATCTCAACAATTAGGTCCCCTTCACCCTTTACTGGTATTACCTGCCACAGTACCCTCTGATCAGGCTGATAGTATCCTCACTTGGTTTGATAATATAATTAACCAACTTCTGACAACCCAGCGTTAAGCCATGGATTCTTGGTTTATTCTGCCCGTACTGGCCCTAATAGGGGGGCTGCTTAGCCTGACCTTTATAGGCCAAAACGTATTATATCGAGGCGTGGTTTTTATTGACTTAGCCGTGGCGCAAGCGGCAGCATCGGCCGTGATTTGGGTGCATTATTTTGTGCATTTTGAATCTGTCTGGCTAGATCAACTCGCGGCAACTGGCGGCGCATTGTTCATCAGTTTGTGTATTGCCCAATTGGTGAAAAAACAATCCCACCACCGTGAAGCTGTCATAGGCCTGGTATATGTGGCAGGGGCGTGTTTAGCCATGTTGGGCGCCAGTCAAAACCCACATGGCCGCGAAAAATTAATGCAATTATTGGCTGCGGATATTTTATGGGTTGATACCGCTCATGCCGGCACTTTGCTGCTATGCGGCGGGCTAATGTGGTGGCTTCAGCAAAAGCCATGGTTAAAAAACGACTGGGTTTTTTACGGTGTATTTGCCCTTATCGCCAGCTTGGCTGTGCCAGCCTTAGGTTTATTTTTGGTATTCAGTATGCTGATTACCCCTGCCCTATGGGTGGCCAGGGGAATCAAAACATGGATTGCCATTGCCAGCAGTATTGGTGTGGCCTTCATCGGGCTTGCGGGCTCGTGGGTACTTGATTTGCCCAGCGGCACTACCGTGGCCATCACTTTGGCTTTATGGGGCATTGGGAGCCTGGCTATGACACCGACAACACCAACCCCAGAAACAAAAAGGTCTTCCTAACTTTGTTTTAATGTTATAATCATTCGTTATTCTTGATTAAACAAGATCTAAATTCTTTCACCTTAACACATTTCACCTCACATGGCCACTTCATCCAAAGCCAAGAAAACCGTGCGTATTGCCTCTGGTCGCAAGCGCGTGCGTCAAGATGTCAAGCTCAATGCTGCTAACACCGCCCTGCGCTCTAAATTTCGTACCGTTATCAAAAACGTGCAAAAAGCCGTTTTAACGGGCGACAAAACCAGGGCTTCTGAACTATTCCAATTAGCTCAAAGCGTAATTGACTCTGTGGCTGACAAAGGCTTGTTTCATAAAAACAAAGCGGCCCGACATAAAAGCCGTTTATCTGCCAAGGTTAAGGCTCTGGCAGCCGCTTAAAACCATCATTTAGCGGAAGTTTTTCCGACTAGTACGCCAAAGCCCGCTCATGCGGGCTTTGTTGTTGCATCAAGGGCTAAAGTTGAACCCTTCATCTTGCAGCCCTTCATCCATTTGGAGCAGGCATGACTCTTGAATCCATTCAGCAACCCCATGTCATGAACACCTATGCACGGCTACCCATTGCATTAACGCATGGGCAAGGCTGTCATGTATGGGATACCCAAGGCAAAAAGTACCTTGATGCCCTTGCGGGTATTGCCGTGAACACCTTAGGCCATGCCCACCCCAAATTTGTGCCAGCACTGCAAGAACAACTTGCCAGCATCATTCATACTTGCAATTACTACCACGTACCGCTGCAAGAACAACTGGCCGCCAAACTGTGTGAACTATCCGGCTTAAGCAACGCATTTTTTTGTAATTCCGGGCTAGAAGCCAACGAAGCCGCCATCAAAATAGCGCGCAAATATGGGCATAGCAAAGGCATAGATAGGCCTGAAATCATTGTGTTTGAAAATGCCTTTCATGGCCGATCCATTGCCACACTATCCGCCACAGGCAACCCCAAGCACCAGGCCGGTTTTGAGCCACTACTCGACGGCTTCATCCGCGTACCGCTCAATGATTTGAACGCCATTGAACAGATTGCCCAAACTCGGCCTAATGTGGTCGCTGTTTTCTTGGAAACCATACAAGGTGAAGGCGGCATCCATCCTGCACGCTGGGAATACTTGCAGGGCGTGCGGCAACTGTGCGATAGCCAAGACTGGCTACTCATGCTCGATGAAGTGCAGTGCGGCATAGGCCGCACGGGTAAATGGTTTGCGCATCAATGGGCAGGCATCGTGCCGGATGTCATGCCCCTGGCCAAAGGTTTGGGATCAGGCGTCCCCATCGGTGCCATCGTTTGTGGGCCTAAAGCCGCATCGGTATTCCAACCCGGCAATCACGGCACCACCTTTGGGGGCAACCCACTGGCCATGCGCGCCGGTGTAGAAACCTTGCGCATCATGCAAGAAGATCAACTGCTCGAACACACCCAGCGCATTGGACAACAATTACTTCACGATTTGCGCCATGCATTTCAAAACACCGCGGGCGTGGTAGAAGTGCGCGGACAAGGTTTGATGCTGGGCATTGAGCTAGACCGCCCTTGCAGCACTCTCATGACCCAAGCACTAGAGGCCGGCTTACTCATCAGCGTCACCGCCGATAAAGTCATACGGCTGGTGCCACCATTGATTTTGAGCGAACAGCAAGCGCAAGAACTGGTTGCCATTTTGGTGCCATTGGTTCACAATTTCCTAAAAGGCTAAAAGCATCACCGCCGCCCCAGCCATGGCTTGATTAAAGCTGCTTCAATACCTATGCGACATTACCTTCAATTTTCTGATTTTCAAGCAACCGAGTACGCGCATTTATTTGAACGTACCCGATTGATTAAAGATCGCTTCAAAAAATACCAAAAGTACACCCCTTTGGTAGATCGCACCTTGGCCATGATTTTTGAAAAGGCCAGCACTCGCACGCGAGTCAGTTTTGAAGCTGGTATGTATCAAATGGGTGGCTCGGTGGTACACCTCACCACGGGCGATAGCCAACTGGGCCGAGCCGAGCCCATTGAAGACAGCGCCCGAGTGATCAGCCGCATGGTTGACTTGGTGATGATACGTACCTTTGAGCAAAGCAAAATTGAACGCTTTGCCGCACACTCGCGCGTGCCCGTGATCAATGGCCTGACGAATGAATTTCATCCCTGCCAAATTTTGGCTGACATTTTCACCTTTATTGAGCACCGCGGCAGCATTGCCGGTAAAACCGTTGCTTGGGTGGGTGATGGCAACAATATGGCGCATACATGGCTGCAAGCCGCTGAAATTCTCGGCTTTACGGTGCATTTGAGTACCCCCCCCGGGTATGAAGTCAATTTTGATGTGGTGGGCTTAAAAAATTCAGATTGCTTCAAGGTTTTTGACAACCCCCTGGATGCCTGTCGAGATACACATTTGGTGACCACTGATGTCTGGACCAGCATGGGTTATGAAGCTGAAAATGAGGCGCGCCGCCAAGCATTTGCCCACTGGTGCGTGAGCCCCGAGATGATGCAAGTAGCTGCACCCGACGCTTTATTCATGCATTGCCTACCGGCCCATCGGGGTGAAGAGGTCGATGCCGAAGTGATTGATGGGCCCCAAAGTGTGGTTTGGGATGAAGCGGAAAACCGTATGCACGTACAAAAGGCATTGATGGAATTTTTATTGCTTGGAGCCATCACCGAAACCTAAGGGGCATTTCAGTCATGACCACACCAGCCATTGCCCAACGCCTGCTAGCGCTGCGTGCTGCTCTGCAACAACACGGCGCTCAAGCAGTCATCATCCCCACCAGCGACCCCCACTTATCGGAGTACCTACCCGATCACTGGGCAGCACGCGAATGGTTTTCGGGCTTTACGGGTTCGGCAGGCACTTTATTGGTGAGCACATCACACGCGGCGCTGCTCACTGATAGCCGTTACTGGGAACAAGCGGAGCGTGAGTTGAGTGGCAGTGGCATTGAACTCATCAAGGTGAGCGGCAGCACCATCAGCCACCTAACCCAATGGCTGCAATCGCATCTGCAACCACATGATCTAGTGGCCATGGATGGGCAGGTCGTGGGTTTACAAACTGCACGTCAAATTCAATCATACCTACAAACCATCGGCCTTCAGCTGCGCACCGATATCAACCTGGTCGCCACAGCTTGGGAGCAACGCCCTCCACTACCGGCACAGCCTATATTCGAGCATATGGCGCCCTACGCCGATCGTTCTCGGGCAGAAAAACTCCTTCAAGTGCGACAAGCCATGCAACAGCATGGTGCGCAATATCATCTCATTTCCACCTTAGATGATATTGCTTGGCTCACCAATCTTCGGGGGCAAGACGTTGACTACAATCCTGTATTTTTAGCACATATTCTCATCAACCCCGAGCGTTGTATGCTGTTTGTTCATGCACAACGCTTATCCATCGCCTTGCACTCAGCTCTGATGGCAGATGGCTTTCACATCATGCCCTACGAGGCCCTAGAGTCGGAGCTGCGTCAAATTCCTAGCGATAGTTGCATACTCATAGATCCACATCGTACGACATGGGGTATGCGCCAGTTGTGCCCACCCACGCTCAAAGTAGTGGAAGCCATTAACCCCAGCACCCTATGTAAAAGCCGTAAAACCGCCGCTGAGGCAAGCTTTATTCGGCAAGCCATGGAATGGGATGGTGCGGCCATGTGTGCTTTTTATGCTTGGTTTGAACAAGCACTCGGCCATGAGCCCATCACCGAATTAACGATTGATGAACGATTATCCGCCGAGCGCGCCAAACAACCCGGGTTTATGGGGTTATCGTTTCCGGTGATTGCGGGCTTCAACACCAACGGCGCACTACCGCACTACCGCGCCACGGCCCAAGCCTACGCCACCATTGAGGGCAACGGCCTCTTGCTGATTGATTCAGGAGCGCAATACCTAGGCGGCACCACCGACATCACCCGCGTATGGCCCATAGGCACGCCCACTGCGGCCATGAAAAAAGACTACACCTTAGTGCTCAAAGGTATGATGGCCTTATCCATGGCTCGGTTTCCGCGTGGAACACCTGGCCCCATGCTTGATGCCATTGCGCGTGCGCCACTTTGGGAACAGGGCCTCGACTTTGGTCATGGCACTGGCCATGGTGTGGGTTATTTTTTGAATGTACACGAGGGGCCCCAAAGCATCAGCAAAGCCACTCCTACGCCGGCCATGGCCATGGAAGCCGGCATGGTCACATCGATTGAACCTGGGGTGTATCGCCCACAGCAATGGGGGGTTCGCATTGAAAATCTGGTGCTCAACGTTCCCGCCAATACGCCCGAGAATCAAGCCTTCGGCGAGTTTCTCGAATTTGAAACCCTCACCCTATGCCCGATTGATACACGCTGCATGGAGAAATCGCTTTTAAACTCGCAGGAAATTAACTGGCTCAATCGCTATCATGCAGAGGTCAAGCAACGTTTACAGCCGCTCGTGAGTGGTGCCGCACTTGAATGGCTCATAGCGCGTACCCAGCCAATTGAATACTTCCAGGGGTGATTGCACCACCGCATCGGCTCCCCAATCCTCTACGGCTTCACCCTGCCCCAAATATCCCCAGGCGGCAGCCAATGTGAACATACCCGCAGCACGCCCTGCCTGCACATCACGCAAATCATCGCCCACATACACGCATGAGTGCGGGGCTACGTTCAATCGTCGAGCGGCTTCTAGCAATGGTTCGGGGTGGGGCTTAGAATGGGCGGTAGTATCGCCATAAATATGAACGCCGCAATTTTGAAATAAGCTTAAGCCTTGCGTAATCGGCAGGCCAAACCGTGCGATTTTGTTAGTCACTACTCCCCAGGGCAAACGCTGTTGCTGCAAAGCCTCAAGTAACTGTGGCACTTGCGTGAAAGGTTGAGTTTGGTGAAGTAAGCATTGTTCGTAGCGCTCAAAAAACTCATCGCGCAGGGCTATAAATTCATCATGCTCGGGCGTTGTATTCAGTGCCACACCCAACATGCCTCGGGCACCTGCCCCAACCATGGGGCGCAAAGTTTCAAAAGGCAACTCCGGCAAACCCCGATGCATACGCATGGCATTGGCCGTAGCCGCCAAATCCGGCGCGCTATCAATCAGTGTGCCATCCAGATCAAATAAAACCGCAGTGATTTGATGATAGCTTTCAAACATCTCAAACCACCCGCTGGCAAGCCACCAAATAATTCACACTGGTATCATCCTTCAACTTGTAATGCCGTGTAATCGGGTTGTAATCAATGCCCTTCATGGCCTGAAGATGCAGACCGCTTTGACGCAACCAGCGCGCCAATTCACTGGGGCGTATGAACTTAGCATAATCGTGTGTGCCCTTGGGCAATAGTTTGAGTACATACTCAGCACCCACAATCGCATATAAAAACGATTTCGGATTGCGATTGAGCGTTGAAAAAAACACCCAGCCCCCAGGCTTGACCAACGTTGCGCAAGCCTGCACAATGGCAGCAGGGTCGGGCACGTGCTCCAGCATTTCCATGCAAGTCACCACATCATAAAAGTCGGGTTTTTCTCGGGCCAATTGCTCAGCCGCTTTTTCTTCATAATCGAGGTTTTCGACCCCTTGCTCAAGGGCATGCAACTGAGCCACCTTGAGCGGTTTGATGGATAAATCAATACCTAAAACCTCAGCACCCTTCAGCGCCATAGATTCCGACAAAATGCCACCGCCACAACCCACATCCAGCACTTGCTGACCCGACAACACCACAAAGCTTTCAATCCAACCCAAACGCAATGGATTGATTTGATGCAGGGGGCGGAACTCACTTTCAGGGTCCCACCAACGATGAGCCAATTCACCAAATTTGGCCAACTCTTGTGCATCCGCATTGATCATAAGAAAACTCAATTCAGAAATAAAAACTGGTGTAGAAGAAAAACCTAAGCATAAAACAAAAATCCCCGCCAAGGCGGGGATTTTTCAGGCGTTTTGGCTTAGATGAGTGCTTAACGCTTACGGCTTCCAACAACCTCTACATCCACACGGCGATTTTGTGAACGGCCGGCTGATGTTTTGTTGTCAGCTACGGGTTGCTTTTCACCCTTACCTTCGGTGTAAACACGTGCCTTGTCAAAACCCTTTTCAATCAAATAGGCCTTGACCGCATCCGCACGACGCAGGGACAATTTTTGGTTATAGGCATCAGATCCCACAGAATCCGCGTGACCCACAGCGATAACAACTTCAATAGCAGCATCTTTAGACTTGCTGACCAAATCATCCAGCTTAGCCTTAGCTTCATTTTTTAATGTCGATTTGTCAAATGCAAACAAAGCCGTTGCTTCGTAGGTAACTTTTTGACTTACTGGGGCCACAGGCACAGGAGCTGGCTGAGGTTTAGGAGCCGGCGCAGCCACAGGAGGTGCAGGGGGAACCACAGCAGGTGCAGCCTTCACAATGGCGCCATCACAGTCCTTGGAAGCGGTTGCAGGCGTCCAAGAGGCACTGCGCCAGCACAAACCCGTACCGCTTTTCCATGCGGCGCCACCGCTGGAAACCCAGTTATCAACGGCAGTGTTAGCGCTAGCTACAGCAGGGATGAGCATACCCAATGAAAGGGTGTAAGCAGCAATGGAACGTGTATTGATCATGTGAGACCCCTTAAGTATTGTTTAAAGTTTTTTGTTATTTTGCCAGAATGCAGCCTGATGTTACTTGATGCGAATCACCGCTATTTCGACAAAACCCTAACATGTTGGTCGCACACAACATTCAATGGCGGATAAAATATCCTTTTAGCTTGAGTAGTTAGTCATTGCAATGATCCCTTTTGCCAAAGAAACCCTTCCGATCAGTCTCGAAGAGGAAATGCGCCGCTCGTACCTTGATTACGCCATGAGCGTGATTGTAGGCCGTGCCTTACCCGACGCCCGCGATGGCCTCAAGCCCGTTCATCGTCGCGTGTTATTCGCGATGAATGAACTCAATAACCACTGGAACCGTGCTTACAAAAAATCCGCACGTATCGTCGGTGATGTCATCGGTAAGTACCACCCCCACGGCGATACCGCTGTGTACGACACCATTGTGCGTATGGCGCAAGACTTTTCTCTGCGCCATATGCTGGTGGATGGCCAGGGCAACTTCGGGAGTGTGGATGGCGATAACGCAGCGGCGATGCGTTACACGGAAATTCGTTTGGCCAAAATTGCCCACGAAATGTTGGCCGATATCGACCGCGAAACCGTAGACTTTGTCCCCAACTACGACGGCTCGGAAAAAGAACCCACCGTCTTGCCTGCACGCATACCGAACTTATTGATCAACGGCAGTGCGGGCATTGCCGTGGGCATGGCCACCAACATCCCGCCGCATAACCTGAACGAGAGCATTGATGCCTGCCTGCACCTTTTGCATCACCCACAGGCCTCGATTGATGAACTCATGGAAATCATTCCTGCACCGGACTTCCCGACAGCAGGTACGATTTATGGCCTCAGCGGTGTACGCGAAGGTTACCGCACCGGCAGGGGCCGTGTGATCATGCGAGCACGCACCCATGTAGAGGACATTGATCGGGGTCAGCGGCAAGCCCTCATCGTCGATGAAATCCCCTATCAGGTTAACAAAAAGAATCTGCTTGAGCGCATGGCTGAGCTGGTACGCGAGAAAAAACTCGAAGGTATCAGCCATATTCAAGATGAATCCGATAAGTCGGGTATGCGTGTAGTGATTGAGCTCAAACGCGGCGAAGTACCTGAAGTCATTCTCAACAACCTCTACAAACAAACGCAACTGCAAGATAGCTTTGGCATCAACATGGTGGCCTTGGTGGATGGTCAACCTAAGCTCTGCAATCTCAAGCAATTGGTCGAAATCTTCCTCGAACATCGTCGCGAAGTGGTCACGCGCCGCACGGTATTTGAGTTGCGCAAAGCCCGTGATCGAGGTCATGTGCTTGAAGGCTTGGCTGTAGCCCTAGCGAATATTGATGAGTTTATTGAAACCATCAAAACCAGCCCCAGCCCACCCGCAGCCAAGGCTGCCCTGATGAGTAAAAGCTGGGACTCCTCTTTGGTGCGCGAAATGCTGGCCCGAGCTGAATCAGACACCCCAGGCGGACGCGAAGCCTACCGCCCTGAAGGACTTCCCCGTAGCTACGGCCTGCAAAGCGATGGTCTGTATCGCCTCAGCGATGACCAAGCCCAAGAAATTCTACAAATGCGCCTGCAGCGCCTAACTGGGCTGGAGCAAGATAAGGTCATCAGCGAATACAAAGACGTGATGACACAAATTGCTAACCTGCTCGACATTCTGGCGAAACCTGAGCGCGTGACTGCCATCATTTCAGATGAACTGACCGAGCTCAAACAAGAGTTTGGCCAAACCCAAGTAGGTACCCGTCGCAGTATCATTGAACATAACGTGCAAGAACTGGGCACTGAAGACTTGATCACTCCGACTGATATGGTCGTCACTTTAACCCACGGTGGCTACATTAAAAGCCAGCCCTTGGCCGAATACCGCGCTCAAAAACGCGGTGGCCGCGGCAAACAGGGCGCTGCGACCAAAGAGGATGACTGGGTGGATCAACTCTTCATCACCAACACGCACGATTGGATTTTATGCTTCTCTGATCGTGGCCGGGTGTACTGGCTCAAGGTCTGGGAAGTCCCGCAAGGCGGACGCACCAGCCGTGGCAAACCCATCGTGAATATGTTCCCCTTGCAAGAAGGCGAAAAAATCACCGTGGTATTACCCCTAACGGGTGCTTTCCGTAGCTTCCCTGCTGATCACTATATTTTCATGTGTACTGCGGGCGGTACGGTCAAGAAAACCGCCCTAGACGAATTCAGCAACCCCCGCAAGGCTGGCATTATTGCCGTGGATTTGGATGACAACGACCACCTCATAGGTGCCGCACTCACCGACGGCAAACATGATGTGATGCTGTTCTCAGATGGTGGTAAAGCAGTGCGATTTGATGAAGATGATGTCCGCGCCATGGGCCGTAATGCCCGAGGCGTTCGTGGCATGATGCTCGAAGACGGTCAAAGCGTGATTGCCATGTTGGTGGCTGAAGATGAAACCCAAAGCGTACTCACCGCCACTGAAAATGGTTACGGCAAACGCACCAGCATTGTCGAATACACCCGCCATGGCCGCGGCACCAAAGGCATGATTGCGATTCAGCAAAGCGAGCGCAATGGTCGCGTGGTCGCAGCCACACTGGTCAGGCCCGAAGATGAAATCATGCTCATCACCGATAAAGGTGTGGTGGTGCGTACCCGCGTGGGTGAAATTCGTGAACTCGGGCGCGCCACACAAGGTGTCACCTTGATTGCATTAGATGAAGGCGACAAGCTATCCGGCTTACAGCGTATTGTAGAAAATGACGCCCAAGAGCAAGACACCAGCGCGAGCACTGATGACAACCCTGCGGCCACCGCCAAAGAACCTTCTAGCGAAGAATAATCATGCGGCCGTACAACTTTTCTGCCGGGCCTGCGGCCTTACCTGAAAGCGTACTCACTCAAGCTGCGGCCGAAATGCTCGACTGGCACGGTACCGGTATGAGCGTGATGGAAATGAGCCACCGTGGCGCATCTTTTACAGGCATTGCGCAAGAAGCGCAGAAATTGCTGCGTGAACTTTTGGTCATCCCTGATCACTTCCATGTTTTATTCATGCAAGGGGGGGGCTTGGCTGAAAATGCGATTGTGCCCATGAACCTATGCGGCACTCAGTCACCGGCCAAAGTGGATGTGGTTGTCACCGGAAGTTGGTCTGAGAAATCAGCCAAAGAAGCCGCCAAATACGCCGATGTAGGTATTGCCTATCATCATCACACCATGCTCAGCGCACCGAGCACTTGGCAACTTCGGCCTGATGCCACCTACGTCCATATTTGCTCCAATGAAACCATTCATGGCCTGGAATTTCATGAGCTGCCTGATTTACAAAGTATGGGCATTTCTGCGCCCCTGGTGGTCGATGCGTCGTCGCATATTCTGTCGCGGCCTATAGATTGGTCAAAGATCGGTGTTCTATTTGCGGGTGCTCAAAAAAACATTGGGCCCGCCGGACTCACGATTGTTGTGGTGCGCGACGATCTACTCCATCAAGCTTTACCGATCTGCCCCAGCGCTTTCCAGTACCGTTTGGTCGCAGATCACAGCAGCATGTACAACACGCCACCCACTTACAGCATTTACATTGCTAAACTGGTGTTTGAATGGGTTCAGGCTCAGGGTGGAGTTGCTGCGATGGAGCAGCATGCCATTCACAAATCAAATGCGCTGTATGCCGCCATTGATCACTCTGACGGCTTTTACAGCAATCATGTGCATCCCTCGTGCCGCTCACGTATGAATATTCCGTTTTTCTTACGTACCGAGCAACTTTACGAACCTTTCTTAAAGCAAGCCCAAGCCCAGGGTCTGCTGCAACTCAAAGGGCACAAAAGCGTCGGAGGATTACGAGCTTCCCTTTACAACGCTATGCCGCTAGCCGGCGTAGAAGCCCTCACAAGCTTCATGCGCGACTTTGCACAACGCCACGGCTGATAAACTCACTCCCATGGTTATACCTTCTAGATCGCCTTTATCACCCTCCCATGCGTCAGAGCCTGATCTGAGTGTTTTGCGCCAGCAAATTGACCAACTTGATCAACAACTGCTAGCCATGCTGAATCAACGTGCGCAGTTAGCTCAGCAAGTGGGTGAAGTCAAAAAACGTGAAGGCAGCCCTTTTTTCCGCCCCGATCGAGTGGCGCAGGTGCTGGACAAAATCAGCCTTAGCAATCCGGGCCCTTTGAAAAATAATCATGTCAGTGCCATTTGGCGCGAAATCATGAGTGCCTGCCTGGCTCTGGAAGCGCCGCAGCGAGTCGCTGTTTTAGGCCCTGCTGGAACCTTTTGTGAACAAGCGGCCATCGAGTTTTTTGGCAGTGCAGCGGAATTCATTTACTGCGCCAGTTTTGATGAAGTTTTTCACGCCACGGCAGCCGGTACCGCACAGTTTGGTGTGGTGGGAATTGAAAACACGACCGAAGGAGTAGTGGCGCGCACACTGGATTTGTTTTTACGCTCACCCGTGCATGTGATCGGCGAGGTTAGCTTACTGGTGCGGCATCACCTTTTGCGGCAACACAACTCCATGGCCGACATTGAAGCGGTGCTGGCCCACCCACAAGCACTTGCTCAATGCCAAAACTGGCTTTCACAGCATCTGCCCCATGTTGAACGGCGGGCTGTCAGCAGTAATGCTGAAGGGGCTCGGCTAGCGGCGTCCAACCCCCAATGGGCTGCATTGGCGAGTGAACGTGCCGCCAGTCAATTCAACTTGCATCAGGTGGCCCATGCTGTGCAAGACGAAGCACTCAATCGCACTCGTTTTTCGGTCATATGCTTGCCCGAAACACTCAGCACACCGGCCCCTACCACCTCAGATTGCACCAGTCTCGTGGTTTCTGTGCCCAACCGACCGGGTGCCGTGCATGATTTGTTGGTTCCGCTGAAAAAGCACGGTGTTTCCATGACTCGCTTTGAGTCGCGCCCAGCCAAATCAGGGCAATGGGAATATTACTTCTACATTGATATCCAAGGCCATATCAGTCAGCCTCCAGTGGCTGCTGCGCTGCAAGAACTACAAGGCCTCTGCGCTTTCTATAAGGTACTGGGTTCATACCCGGTCAGTGAATGACGATTCAACGCTTAGCCCTTATTGGCTGCGGCCTGATCGGCGGCTCGGTAGCCCTAGCATTGCGCCGCGCTGGGGTTGTTCGCCACATCAGCGGCTATAGCCTAAGCCCGAGTTCAGTGGCCAAAGCGTTAGAGCTGGGTGTTATCGATGAAGCATGCCAATCCGCTGCACAAGCCGTACAGCAGGCCGACAGAGTCATCTTGGCTGTACCTGTAGCGGCTACAGAAGCCGTACTTCGCACCATTGAGCCCTATCTACTGCCCGACACCATCATCACCGATGTGGGCTCTACCAAGCGTAATGTCGTGGATGCAGCCCAAAATGCACTTTCATCGCACTTACTTCAGTTCGTGCCTGCACACCCCATCGCCGGAAAAGAAGCAGCCGGCATTGAGCACGCCTGTGCCGATTTATTTCTAGGTAAACGCGCCATCCTCACACCCTTACCCAACACTCCTAAGGCAACGGTGGATGCGATTCGCGAGATCTGGGCATCAACGGGCTGCAGCGTGCATGAACTCACACCTCAGGAACACGACAGCACTTTTGCTGCAGTCAGTCACCTACCTCACTTACTGGCTTTTGCCTATATGAACGGGCTACATC
>JAUMCS010000090.1:0-4906 GCA_032122355.1 Burkholderiaceae bacterium | reverse complement strand
ACCCACCCAACTGGGAGTGCAAGGCATCACTGAAGATGACATCGTGGAATTTTTAGTGCAAACACCCGGCTTTTTTGAACGCCATGCGGATGTACTGGCGAGTATTCGTTTATCCAGCCCCCACGGCACTCGAGCAGTATCGCTACAAGAGCGGCAAATGGAAATGCTACGCGAACGCGCTAAAGGGCTTGAGCATCAAATTGTCGATTTGATTCGGCACGGGCACGAAAACACCAGCCTGAGCGAGAAACTTCATCGCTGGACCTGTGCATTGATGCAATGTAGCCGCAAAGACGAACTCCCTAGACTCGTAGTAGAGCAAATCCAAAACATTTTCGAAGTGACTCAATGCGCACTACGCTTATGGGATTTGGCACCCGAATATGCAACACTGCCGGGATGCGAAGCTGTGCGTACGGATATACGCAGCCTAGCAGGAGGCCTTACTAAACCGCTTTGCGGTTTATTGGCCGACTCGGATGTACTGGCATGGCTCAAAGCCTCTGGGCCCGTTGCTTCGATGGCTATGGTGGCATTACGCCACCCCCACAGTGGTAGCTGTTTGGGCCTATTGGCGTTGGGCTCACCTGAAAAATCGCGCTTTGCCCCTGAGAGTGGAACCGAGTTTTTACAACAAATTGGCGACATAGCCAGTGCAGCCCTGTGTCACCTTCAACCCACTTAAGCACCAGTTCCCCCTAGTTAAGCCACGTTTTCAGCCATGCAGGAGCTTTTAACCGACGCGCAAGCCCTTGCACGCTATCGTCAACATATTCAGGTTGAGCGACGCCTTGCAGCCCGCAGCGTGATCATGATTGATGATGCATTGGCACGTCTGCAAGCGCAGGTGCAATCAACGAGCCTGCCTCTATTGTCACTGCAACCGTATCATTTACGCAGCGCCCTGGCGCGCTTACACGCAGGCGGTTTAGGGCCCCGCAGTTTGGCGATTGTGCTGTCAGCCTGGCGCGGGTTTTATCGCTGGTGGGGACAACAAGGCAAACTCATTGCCAACCCCACCGACGGGCTCAAAAGCCCGAAAGCCCCCAAGCTGTTGCCCAAAGCCCTATCCGTCGATCAGGCCGTAGCCCTAGCCGAGTTTCACCCGCCTAGCCCAACCGAAGCCATCACCCGTCAAGGCAAGCGCCAACGCAACGCCAGCCCAGGCGTACTACAAGCCCTTGCGGTGCGCGATCACACTTTAGTGGAATTACTTTATAGCTGCGGCTTACGTGTGGCTGAACTGGTTGGGCTGGATATTCAAGGCTCAGCTCATGCCATCGGCTGGCTAGACTGGGATGATGCCACGGTGCATGTTTTGGGCAAAGGGCAAAAGCGCCGCCAAGTTCCTGTCGGCAAGGCCGCTATGCAAGCCTTGAGCGAATGGCGCCAAGCGCGCGCCACCCTGGCCAAGCCTGAAGAAACGGCTTTATTTGTGCATCAACGCGGTGGCCGCATCAGCGATAACCAAGTTCGGCTGGCGATCAAACGCTTAGCCCAACAAGCGGGCCTAGCAACATCCGTACATCCGCATATGTTGCGCCACAGTTTTGCCAGTCATGTTTTACAATCCAGTGGTGATTTGCGTGCCGTACAAGAACTCTTGGGCCATGCGCACATCAGTACCACACAAATTTACACGCAGTTAGATTTTCAACATTTGGCCAAAGTTTACGATGCAGCACACCCACGTGCGCAGCGCAAGAAATAACGCCCGCCTCAACTTTATTCTTATGAAAACTATTCAGCTTCGTCCCGGTAAAGAACGTTCCTTATTGCGTCGTCATCCTTGGGTTTTTCAAGGCAGTATCGCTTCGGGCCGTGCGGATAGCGGAGAAACCGTACGCATTGAATCGGCTCAGGGGCAATTCTTAGCTTGGGGCAGTTTCAGCCCACAGTCGATGATACGGGTACGCGCTTGGAGTTATGACGAATCCGAACGTATTGATCATGCTTTTTTTAAACGCCAAATTCACCGTGCTCTGGCGTTACGCGAACGCATGCAAACAGGGGGCATCATTCAAAGCAATGGGGTACGCTTGATCCATGGTGAGGCCGACGGGTTACCGGGCTTGATTGTCGACCGCTATGATCATTTATTGAGTGTGCAATTTTCATCGGCAGGCACCGAACGCTGGAAATCAGCCATTACCGATATTTTGCTCGAGGCCACAGGCTTGAAACACCTGTACGAGCGCTCAGATTCAGGCGTACGGCAACTTGAGGGCCTCCCCCTGCATCGCGGTTGGCTGCGCGGCGAGGGCTCAACGGAAGTCACCCTGCGTGAACATGATTGGCAATTGAGTGTGGATGTGGAAGAAGGCCACAAAACGGGCTTTTATCTCGATCAACGCGACAACCGCGCTCGCTTGTCAGCTTGGGTCAGGCAACTGGGCCTAGAGCGTGTTTTGAATTGTTATTCCTACACAGGCGGCTTTACCGTGGCTGCATTAAAAGGCGGTGCCCGTGAAGTGATCAGTGTCGACTCTTCCGCCCCTGCCTTAGCACGAGCAGCCCAGCACGTACAGCTCAATGGCTTTGCCCCCGAGCGAGCGCCCTGCCATGATACTGATGTAAATCAATACTTGCGTGAGGCGCTGCAACAGCAACAACGTTTTGATGCCATTATTTTAGATCCGCCTAAATTTGCCCCCACGGCCGCGCATGCTGATCGCGCCGCACGTGCCTACAAAGATATCAATCGGCTAGCGCTCAAACTACTAGCACCTGGCGGTTTATTGCTGACTTTTTCATGCTCAGGTGGTGTGGGCGCAGAGCTATTTCATAAAATTGTGGCGGGCGCGGCCATGGATGCCCATATCGATGGGGCCATCTTGCAACGCCTAGAAGGTGCGCCAGATCACCCCACCACGATGACATTTCCTGAGGGTGAATACCTCAAAGGTTTGGCCATCATTAAATCTCAATAACTCCCAATCAACACCCACTTCGATCGGATACTTATATGTGTGGCATTGTTGGCGCCGTGAGTGCGCGTAATATCGTTCCTGTTTTGGTTGAGGGCCTCAAGCGGCTTGAATACCGTGGTTATGACTCGTGTGGAGTTGCCGTGCACCAAGGCGGGCAACTGCAGCGCACCCGCAGTACCGCACGGGTACAGGAATTAGATGCGCAAATTCAGGTCGATGGTATTGCGGGCCAAATCGGCATTGCGCATACCCGCTGGGCTACACATGGTGCGCCTGCTGTGCACAATGCGCATCCGCATTTTTCATCGGGCCCACGCGCATCTGCGCAAAGTGCCGGAAAAATTGCGCTGGTACACAACGGCATCATTGAAAACCATGATGAGCTGCGCGCCCAATTACAAGGCAAAGGCTATGAGTTTACAAGCCAAACCGACACGGAAGTCATCGCCCACTTGGTGTATGAATACTATCAAGGTGACTTACTCAAGGCCGTACAACAAGCCGTCAAGCAACTGCATGGGGCTTATGCGATTGCGGTATTTTGCCTTGATGAACCGCATCGTGTCGTGGGTGCACGAGAAGGCTCTCCCTTAGTGCTGGGAGTGGGTGAAGCCGAAGCCTTTTTAGCATCAGATGCCATGGCGCTGGCGGGTGTAACCGACCAAATCGCCTATTTAGAAGAAAGTGATGTGGTTGACCTGAATGCAGGACAAGTATCTATTTATGCAGCAGATGCCCATGGCATTTGGCAAACTGTCAATCGGCCTGTGCGCACCGTAACAGTGCACAGCGGTGCGGCGGAACTAGGCCCCTACCGCCACTACATGCAAAAAGAAATATTTGAGCAACCGCGGGCCATTGCCGACACCTTGGAAGCGGTGGATTCGATTACGCCCCGCATTTTTGGTGAGCAAGCCGAGGCCATTTTGACGCAGATTGATCGTGTGCTGATTCTGGCTTGTGGTACCAGCAGTTATGCGGGTAGCGTTGCACGCTACTGGATAGAGGCGCAGGCGGGTCTGCCATGTCAGGTTGAAATTGCCAGTGAGTACCGATATCGCCAGAGTGTGAGTGATCCGCGTACTTTGGTTGTCACTATCAGCCAGAGCGGTGAAACCGCCGACACCTTAGCGGCGCTCAAACATGCACGCGCTCAGGGTATGCCGCATACCTTAACCATTTGTAATGTGGGAACGTCGGCCATGGTGCGCGAGTGCGTATTGGCTTTTATTACCCGAGCGGGTATTGAAATTGGTGTGGCATCTACCAAGGCCTACACCACGCAATTGGTGGCCCTGTATTTGTTAACCTTGGTGCTGGCCAAGGTCAAGGGTCGCCTGACAGAAGGTGCAGAATTACAGGCCTTAAAAAATCTGCGTCACCTACCCGCAGCTGTGCAATCGGTGTTAGCACTTGAGCCACAAATCATAGCTTGGGCAGAAGCCTTTACCCCCAAGCAAAATGCTTTATTTTTGGGGCGTGGCCAACATTACCCGGTGGCACTTGAAGGTGCTCTGAAGCTTAAAGAAATCACCTACATCCATGCTGAGGCCTACCCCGCAGGCGAACTCAAGCATGGCCCCTTAGCCTTAGTCGACGCCAATATGCCCGTGGTGACGGTGGCGCCAGCAGATGATTTATTGGAAAAGCTCAAAAGCAATATGCAAGAGGTTCGTGCACGTGGAGGTGAATTATATGTGTTCGCCGATGCGGATACGCGCATTGCCAACCAAACCGGTTTACATGTGATTCGTATGCCTGAACACTATGGTGATTTATCGCCGATTTTGCACGTGGTTCCACTGCAATTACTAGCTTACCATACGGCCTGCGCGCGTGGCACCGATGTGGATAAACCGCGAAATTTAGCTAAAAGTGTGACGGTGGAGTAAGGGCGGTTGCGGTAGGGACGGAGGTCACCCCCCGCCCCCCGCACAGATCCGTACGTGCAGAATTACCGCATACGGCTCCTGCCT
>JAUMCS010000089.1:1624-28818 GCA_032122355.1 Burkholderiaceae bacterium | reverse complement strand
TTCCGTGAATGAATTGTCGGATTTAATTATTTAAATACCATTCGGGTAAGTGGAAATGACTGAAATTCAGGTTAAGGTAATTGGGAGTGGTACGGTTTCCCAGCATTCAGTTGGCGGTGGGCTGTACATGCAACTAAAAGCAATTCCAGACTACGGGGCTAAATTTATCAGGTGGGAAAAATTTGACCAGTTGCCAGGTGGCTCACCTACCTTCAGTTCAGCCAATATATGCAACGTCAACACACGATATACCGGTGACGTTGTGGCCGTATTTTCAGAAAAAGATAAAGATCAAACGCAGTTTGATGCATCAATACCGCGTCTGGAAAATGATGAGATTTCAAATGATGAATCGTTATCATGGATAGATGATTCATCAACCTCGATAACGGAAAAATATGACCCATACGGTCAATTTATTATTAATGATGATGGAACGGTTCTTGACCAATGCACATCTTTGATGTGGACTTACAAGACATATCCTGAAAAAATAACCATGGAAAAAGCCAAGCGGCTCCAGACGGATTTTGCAGGGTATTCTGACTGGAGAATACCAACGCTATCGGAGTTGCAAACTATAATTCCAAAAAATATTGAATTTTTTTCTCAAAAATTAATTGGATGGTATTGGAGCAATAGCAGCAGTAAATATCATTCTCAACTTAAGCAGGTCATTTTTAAGGATGGGGAAAAAGAAAATAAAGACCCGAATAAAAATTACGAAATACTCAGGCTTGTAAGAAATGTAAAAAGGCACCCCGTGAATGTACAAACAGCCGGACTTGGCTGCGGCTCAGTTGAAAATAACATCGTTATTAAAAAAACTAACGGAGTAATAATCAGAATACCCAGATTCAACAATGCATACCCGGATGGCACACAAATAGCATTTATCGCTACGCCAGACGAAGCATCTCGTTTTACTCGATGGTCTGGGGATGCAAGTGGCACCACCCCTATTTTCACCACCGTAATTAGTGGGCCAATGGTCGTCATCGCAGAGTTTGAACAAATTACTCACCCCCTTCACTTGCAAACCCAAGGTTCCGGCCAAGGCAGTATTGCTACCAACACCCAAGAAAAGCTGCATCTTCATGGCGCAACTGTTACGTTGAATGCGTTAGCAGAAAAAGGCTCAAAATTCAAGCAATGGGTTGGCGATATCAGTGGTAGCAATGCCGATGTAACGATCAAAATGGACGGCCCCAAAACCGTCACCGCTGAATTTGTGCGCATGTATTCACTCACTGTATCAACCTTGGGCAAGGGCCAGGTCAAGCGCAGTGTCATTGCTAATGAATACGAGGCTGGTAGCACCGTCAGGCTGACTGCGATTCCCGAAGATGGGCATGAGTTTGTACAGTGGCATGAGGTGGAATTTGGGGTAAATCCTGTCTGCGGCATTGTCATGCATTCAAACCGTACGGTACAGGCGGAGTTTCGGCCTCTGCCAGTCTTTGACCTGAAAGTGACGCATGTTGGCACAGGCAGTGGTGTGGTGCTGCCCAACAAGCAGGCGTTTTGGCAAGGCAGCGAGGTGGAGTTGATTGCTCAAGCGGCTGAGGGATGTGTGTTTGATGGCTGGGGTGGTGACCTTGCTGAAGGGCTGGAAGAAACTCGCAAAGTCACCGTGAACTCACACTTGGCTGTTACCGCCACATTCAATCGGGTAGCTGTTCCCGAAACCGATATTGGGTTGGTATTTGACGGCACAGCTTATGGCGATGGACAAAACAGTAACGCCACTGTATTCGTCTTCACTGTTAGAAACCGCAGCGACAGACAAATTCATCTTGATATTCCGCTAGCTGGTTTTGTAACGTTAAGCGGTGAAGAGATAGAGCAGGCCAACTGGGTTAGGGGGATGATTGATGGTGAAAAAGGTGCAACGCTGCGTGCTGGAACCTTCCGCAAAATGGGCTTGGTTTTTGACCGGCGTCAGTTGGCCAAAGTTGATCTGGGCGAGCACTTGCACATAACGATGCTACAGAGCAAGCCTGCACAACGGTTAACCTTCTCATTTCGTTGTACGGATGCGTTCAAGCAAGTGCTCACGCTGGTGAAGGCGGTCATTGAATATACAGAGCCATTGCCAGCAGCACAAGAGAACCATCAGGGCAGCGGCGGTTTGGCTGCGCAGGCCGAACTGGCTGCACGTATGCAACTGCTTGAAAAAAGTTTGCAAGAAGCCTTGAGCCGACTGAATGCGCCGCCCACCGCTCCACCACACCCAGCCGCTGCACCCACACAAACCTTGCCCGAAGTGTTGGCTTGGCTGTGCACCCAAAACAGCGTCCCTGTGGCTGTGTTGCGGCAAAAGCTTTTGCCGCTGGGTTTGCTACCTAGCGCTGTGCTGGACGAAGTAAATGAGCGCTCATTTGACGTGGCAGGCGAACCCGCTCTTGATGAAGTGGCAGACACCGTGACCGTGCAACGTCAGGTGTTGCTGCAAGTACTGGCTGTGTGGTAAGCCATGTTTGACCGTTTGGCCCCGCCCTTGCATCGGGCTTTGTCGAACCTTGGCTGGAAGAGCCTGCGCGGCCACAGCATCGGGCAAAACAGAGGCTGCTTTCTTGCCATTGCTCACACATTTTTGTGGGGTGGTGCGGGCGTGGTACGGTTACTCAGATACACGGAGGGCGGACCATGCAAATAAATGCAATACCAGAAATTGGGCCTACATTTATTAGATGGGAAGAAGGAAGTCGATTGCTCAATACATTCAGGGAATGCAACTTGAATTTACCACTTACACGAGGAGCTATTCTGGCCATATTTTCAGAGAAAAATTCAAATGAAACTCATTTTCTAAAATAAACCCTGCAATTGGAAAGTTATTAATTACATAAGGTAAATTATATGACAAATGAACATTTAAATCCTATTGAGTTTATTCGGGTCGAATTAAAATCTAAAGGGATGGATTTAGGTCTAAAGAATTATATCTATACGCTCAATTTGTTTAACCTTAAAGATTTTTCAATAGACATTAAAGTTCCATTAACCGATAAAGTAATTGATAATGTAAAAAAAGTACCCCAAAAAAAATGGGGCGGCTCTATTAATGGCGCGAAAGGTATCACGCTTGATGCCAATGGCTTTTGTGAAATTGAATTGGTGTACCTAGAAAGTTGGAAGTACAACGAAGAAATTAGAGTTGTAGTTGAGTTATCAAACTTTGAAGTAAGTTTAATGCTTAAATTTGTAGCGCCAGATAAAAGATCGAAACTTTACAGGCATTATGGGTTTGAGAAAGAGTACAGTCTTGTTGCTTGTCAATTAAATCGTATGGAAGGCAAATCTACGGTCAAAACAAGTAATAGAGAAATGTCACGATTATTGAGCCGAGTTGATGCCTTAGAGGCATCACTTTCGAATGTTTTATCACGCTTAGCTTTTCTTGAACAGCATCCTTCAGTTCAACGTCTTTCTGCATCAAGTGGGGATCAGGTAGCCCTCAAGTCATTTGATGATGTGATGGAATGGTTATTAGATTCGGAGACTGTGACTTTGTCAGATTTAAGGGCGCATTTGTTGCCTTTAAACCTGCTCATTGGCGCAGTGATTGCCGAATTGAATGAAAAGGCCATCGATCAGACGGGTGAGTTAGCATTGGATGAAGATGGTAAAAATATTATGGTGAATCGAGCAATTTTGCAAAAAGTGCTTGGGAAAATTTAAAATAACCATGCGCATGGTACTGAAAAATAGAATGCTTGCGAATTGATTTTTAACACGGTATAAATGAAAATTTATAAGGGCAAATTCCATGCAATCACCTGATATTTGGACCTTTTACGATATAGAGGGATGGAAATTTTCTTTTATCGAAATGATTGATGAAATTCACCCATATTCTGATCTATTGCATAAATTAACGAACCCACATGGTTCTAACATTTGCAAAGATGATGCAAGCATCTTAAATTCAATAATTTCAGATAATAAGGGCTACGAGTGTGATTTCCTTGAGTTAATGGGCTGTAAGTTCAGGGAGAAATTTAATTACGTGAGAGCATTTCATGCATCTAAGCCTGATGATATTCAAATTATTTCAAATAAAGGGTTGTCTGCATTTTCAGTTAATGATTATATTTTGATGGCGCAGTCTATTTTTATAAATGATAATTACCCTTCAATTACGATTGAGAAAGTTCGTTGTGCAGTTCAAAAAACAGCAAATGAGGCTCCCTGCAGGGAAAATAAATTACATTTCTTTTTAACTGAAATTTATAAGAAATCGCCATGCGACAATTACCATAAGTTTGGAAGTGAATACATGCGGGTGGTTGCTAATATCCTCAATGTAAAAGATGATTATTTGAAAAATTCAAAAGGGTTCCCAACTATATTTTCATGCAATGTCCCTGTCGGGAATATTTCTGATAAATTACTTTATTCTCTTTTGAGGATTGCAATTTGTTATTTGTTTAATCCCTCACTGGAAAATTCAACCCCATTAATAACTAAAGATGTTGCCATTTCAATTGATTGCGGCTTAAGCCCATCGAATATTGTAAGCCACCATCGCTTGGATAGTGATAGTCGCCATGCTTGAACGTTTGGCCCCGCCCTTGCAGCGGTCTTTGTGGAAGCTTGGCTGGAAGAGCCTGCGTGACCATCAAAAGGCCGCACTGCCATTGATTCTGGATACGCAGGCCGATGTAATCGTGTCGGCGGCCACAGCATCGGGCAAAACAGAGGCCGCATTCTTACCATTGCTCACACGTTTGTGGGGTGGTGCGGGCGTGGTGTTGTATGTGGCACCTGTCAAAGCATTGATCAACGATCAGGTAGAACGGTTGCAGGTGTTTTGCGCGGACATGGACATTCCCGTTTACCCCTGGCACGGGGATGTGGGGCCAACCAGCCGCAAGCGGTTTTTTGCTAACCCGAGCGGAGTAGTGCTGATCACGCCCGAGTCGCTAGAGGCGCTCATGTTTCGCCGGGGCGGTGAAGTTCGTAGCCTGTTTGCAGAAATAGAAGCGGTGGTGGTGGACGAACTGCATGCCTTTATTGGCAATGTGCGGGGGCGGCAGTTGCAAAGCCTGTTGCACCGGCTTGAATGCCAACTGGCGCGCCGTGTGCAGCGTATTGGTTTGTCTGCCACGCTGGGTGACATGGGCTTGGCTGCAGATTTTCTGCGCCCTGGGCAAGGGTATGCGGTGCAAGTCGTGTCTTCTTCTAACGAAAAGCGACACCTACAACTGGCACTGAAGGCGGTTTGCCTGCCTACCACCATGGCCGAAACCGACCAAGACCCCCACGGGCTGATTGCCGACGAGTTGTTTGAACGGCTACGTGGTGCCAACCACTTGGTGTTTCCGGCTGGTGTGGGTCTGGTGGAGTTTTACGCCGACGCGCTGCGCAAGCGTTGCGAAGCGGCGGGGCTGCCGGTCACGTTTTTTCCGCACCACGGGCGTTTGGCCAAAAGCGAACGAGAAGAAACCGAAGCCGAACTCAAGCGCGGCCACCTGCCGGTGAGCGCCATTTGCACAACCACGTTGGAAATGGGCATAGACATTGGCGCCATCAAAGGCGTAGTGCAAATTGGCCCGACACAAACCGTGGCCAGCCTGTGCCAACGCATAGGGCGGGCTGGGCGGCGCACAGGCGAAGCCGCTGTGCTGTGGCAGTACTGCATTGCCACAACGCATAACACGGATTGCGCCGAGGCTTTGCAACCCGATCTGCTGCAGTCGGTAGCGGTGATACAACTCTTTCTATCCAAATGGTACGAGCCGCCCCGATCGAGCGAGCTGGATTATTCAACATTGGTACAACAAGTGCTGAGTTTGGTGGGTGAATGCCATGGCATCACGGCGTTGATAGCTTATGAGCGTTTGTGCCAAACAGGGCCATTTCGGGGCGTGACACAAGCCGATTTCATTGCCCTGTTGCGGGCCATGGCCGCCAAAAAACTGCTGATGCAAGACGCCAACCGGCTGTTGCTGCACGGTGAACTGGGCGAGCGGCTGGTGAACCACTACACGTTTTATGCTGCGTTTCCTGATTCGCAAGAATATCGGCTACGCCAGGGTGGCAAAGATCTGGGCACCTTGCCATTGCCGTCATCAAACCAACTTGGTGACGTAATCACCTTCGCAGGACGACGCTGGGCTATTGAACACATTGACCACCAAAAGCGGTTGGTGGATTTGCGGCCATCCAGCATGGGCAAGCTGCCGCGCACTGGTGGGCAAGTCGAGCCGGTGCACACCAAAGTGAGGGAAGAAATGCGAGCGGTGCTTGCTAGTCAAGACACACCAGTTTGGCTAGATGCCAATGCACGCTTGCTGCTTCAAGATGCGCGCAAGCAATACCTGAATTTGAAATTGGATCGCGAATTTTGTGTGGTGGAAGGCGACACGATTTACCTTTTTGTATGGCAGAGCGACGTGGTGCAAAACTCCTTGGCTGCACTGCTGAATCACCACGGGCTGCAAGCACGCAATGAAGGCATTTGCATCACAGTGAAAAACTCAAGCTTGACCATGGTGTCATGGGGCATTGCGCAAGTTGCGGCCCAACCCTGCCCCACATCGGCGCAATTATTCACGCGGAAAGATGTGCCAAACACCGAGAAATGGGATTGGGTGCTGCCTGATGAGCTTTTTTTGGCAGGCCATAGAAGCCGGGCGCTGGACTTAGAAGCAGCCCATGCGCTATGCATTCAGCTACACCAACGCCTCCTCTGACACTATAGTGTCATGACCCAGCACAATCTGCTCAGGTCACGCTGCTAATTTAAACATTTTAAATGCTTGGTTTGGGGCCAACAACTTCAACGCCTGATGAGGGCTTTTTTGGTTATACAACCCAGTTCAATCGCCAATCACTCGGCTCACATATTGCATTGCTCCAAATGAATGGTCGCCGGTTTTAATTCTGCAGCAATGGTGTCAGGGCCCAAATCTTGGCCCCTAGGCCAACCGATACCCGAGAAGAAAAGCCTGACTTCCTTAAAGTACTGGGCATCCTCTAGTTCAGAAAAAAAAGCCGACTTCATGTAGGGTTTGACATCAAACTCACCGGCTATTCCATCGGAAAACTGAACAAAAACCCGCCCATCATTCAATGGGTTGACGCTGATCACTTTTTTCATACCTACTCCAAAGGTTTAACTCTTTCAATAGCAAAGCCTTTTAGCGCCAGTGACCCATTCGCGCCATGATTTCGTCACGGTGTAGCTTATGTCGAGAAAATAGGTTCAATGTACCGTACAACTATAGTGACAGAGGGGGGATTTTCAGTGCTGGGGACAGTCCTGAATTTAGCGAAACATAAGATCTATAATGGGCTCAGCAAAGTCAATGGAATAGTTTGGAGGGTATATGGATCGTTGCCTCATTGTGTTTGATCTTGACACGAAATGTCTAGAAGAAAATTACCACAACTCAAGTTGGCAAAACGCTTACGCTGATATCCGCCGCATTCTAAACAGGCACAGATTCAACAATATTCAAGGTACCGTCTATTTAAGTGAAGTTGGCGTACGTCAGGCTCATGGAACTTTGGCTCTTCAAGAAGTTGCCATCAAATTTTCATGGTTTGAAAAGTGCGTGTCGAACGTTCAGTTTTATGATTTAGCAGATGACTTCAATGCACAGTTCATAGTTGACGGTATAGCCCAAGCTAGAGAAGCATTTACGCGAAGAATTGCCGACCTTCGGCAGCAGTTAATATTAGCTGGCTTGCCTTCTGACAAGGTAGATGAAATCATCAGTAAACAAGTTTTTGCGCTAGAAAATACACCAACCAGCAATGTCGTCCCGGGTATTGAACAATAGGTCAACGCAAGCGTTGCATGACTACCAGGCACTGCAAATGCCCATTACCGTGAGCATCATTGAAAAACATCTCGATGACTTTCTGACTTAAAGCCAAACCTTATTGCTGCGGGATGCAGCATAACTGATTGAGGATTTTGGAAGCTTGGCGCGAGGTTTATTGAATGAGCACCGTTGCATCTCGCCATTGCAATCTGCGCTGGCAGGATACACAACCTTGACTGTATATCATATTTGATATATCATTCTTTTAATGAACGGGAAAGAAGTCATCGCAAAGTTAAAAGCAGCAGGCTGGAAGTTGGACCGAGTCAACGGTAGCCATCACATCATGGCTAAAGATGAAAAGTCAGTCCCCATACCTGTTCATGGAACTAAAGATTTGGGTTCAGGACTTCTTTGAGCAATTCGACGGCAGACAGGCGTAAAGTTTAAATGAGGTGGCCTATGGACATTCGTTATCCAGCAAAAATTGAAAAACAAGCAGACGGAAAGTATTTCGTCCAATTTGTAGATTTTGATGACATATTCACAGAGGGTGACAGCGAAGAAGAGGCCCAATTTAATGCAGTCGAGGCCTTATCCGGAATGTTGGCCTGGAAATTGGACAATGAAGTTAGCATTCCGCCTCCGAGTAAAAACATCAAACGCGCTGTATATATCGCGCCCGATTCTAAAACCCAAGCAGCCATGTTGTTGCGATTAGCCAGAGGTGAACGCACGTTATCGGATCTTGCTCGTGCTTTAGAAACCTCGTGGCCTGCTGCGCAAAGGCTGGAAGATGCCAAACACTGGCCATCGTTAAAAACATTGGAACGTGCAGCCGCTGCGCTCGGCAAACGACTGGTTTTGGTTTTAGAGTAGCATGTGAGTTCACAAAATGCCCAAGCAAGAATCAGTTCTCGGTACAACACTGGAATACATCAGAAAGAAGATATCCGCTACTGGGTGGCAGACTATTGCTAGAAAAATGAGGCTGGGACAAGGTTTTTAATGCACACATCGGGGAAAGTAATGATGACCCCGGAGTCTCGATCTGAGATAATCCAAGACTCTGACAAAGTCAGGAAGCTATATCACCATGTCATATTTTTAATCAGGAAAAAAGATGAAAGCACATATCCATATAGCCTCGCGCAAGTCTGCAAGCATAATTTCAGCCTTAACCTTATCACTATTATGCTCAGTCCTTCAGGCCCAAAGCGATAATACGCCCCCAACACATACCATGCCGGTCGGAAAACCCATTCCCGATCGATACTTGGTCATTTTCAAGTCCACCGTTACTGACCCAGAAAGTGAAGCTGATAATATCATTCGTGGGCACGGCGGCAAAATTCATCATCGCTATCGGCATGCCATTAAAGGTTTCTCAGCCTCTATTCCTGCCGCAGCTTTACCAGGAATTCAGCACAACCCAAACGTTGAGTCCATTGAACCCGATGCGACAGTTCAACTGAATCAAGTTGTATCACCCCAATATCAACCCACTTGGGGGATTGATCGAATTGACCAACGCACATTACCACTCAACGCGCAGTATCCTTTCAATTACACGGGCAATGGCGTAACGGCTTTTGTCATTGATACCGGCATTCGATCTGATCACATTGATTTTGGTGGCCGAGCCTTTACTACCGGCTACACCGCCATACTAGATGGCAATGGAACGAACGATTGCAATGGCCACGGAACCCACGTGGCAGGAACGATAGGCGGAACCACCTGGGGGGTTGCTAAAAATGTGAAGTTGGTACCCGTGCGAGTACTGGACTGCGCTGGCTCTGGCAGCTTAAGCGGCGTGGTGGCCGGTATTGACTGGGCAGCAGGCACCACCAATCGGCCAGCGGTAGCTAATCTGTCGCTGGGCAGCAGCAAGTCAACCACCGTCAATGCCGCTGTGGCCGGTGCATATGCAAAAGGAATTTCCATGGTCGTAGCCGCTGGCAACAGCAATGCTGATGCCTGCCAGTATTCACCCTCCAGTGAACCAACTGCCATCACCGTTGGCGCCACCACCAACTCAGATGCAAGGGCATCTTATTCCAACTTTGGCACTTGCGTTGATGTATTTGCACCCGGCTCCAACATCACCTCGGCTTGGTATACAGGTACAACAGCCACTAACACGATCAGTGGAACATCCATGGCCAGCCCCCATGTAGCGGGCATTGTGGCTTTAGCTTTACAGGCTAATCCGCTGGCTACGCCCGCCAACATAGCACGTTTCATTATTGACAATGCCACATTAGGCAAAGTGACTTCAGCAGGAACGGGCTCGCCTAATCGTCTGGCATTTTCTTTAGCCTCCGGAGCTCCGGGTGTCAGTCAATCAGTTTCTATCAAAAACCTAGCCGGTTCTGCCAAAAAATCGGGAAAAAATTGGCAAGCTTTAGTAACCGTGACCGTCTATGAACCGCTAACAGGCGCTGCTGTGCCTAATGCCACAGTAACTGGCGCATTCATACCAGGTGGTAATGCCACCTGTGTAACAGGTAGTACAGGTACTTGCTCGTTAGCCAGTGGGTCTATTGCGGGTACTACCACGGTATCGTCACTCACGGTAAATACCATTTCAGGTGCAAACTTGACTTACAACGCCACACAAAACTTGGTGACACAAATCACAGTCAATAAGCCTTGATTTAATACAAAATATTTGGTGCCCGGGACCGGAATCGAACCGGTACGCCCCTTATTCAGGAAAGCGGCGGATTTTAAGTCCGCTGTGTCTACCTATTTCACCACCCGGGCAACAGCCATCTAGTTTAGCAAAATTTCGCGTTGAAAAACGCTCCCACCCGAATCAAACGCTAGTTTTTGTCGGTAGGCGCAACACACAACGGTCACCACTGGCATGCCGCTCCACGCTAACGGCAGCAATTCCCTCAACGTTCAAATGGCGGGCAATGAACACACACAAATTTTCTAGAGTAGCAGGCCCCAAGCCTTCTATTTCATCTAAAAAATGGTGATCCAACATTTCCCGCACGCGTGCAATGGCAGCACGCAGCAGCGCTAAGTCCATCACCATGCCTTGCGCATCAGGCACACCAGCGATACTCACCACCGCCTCGTAGGTATGCCCATGAATGCGGCGGCTGCTCTCGGCCTCTCCCGTAGCTTGACTGCGTCGCAACGTATGAGCCGCTTCAAAATAAAAACGCTGAGACAATTCAAACTGATGAGATTCCAACACAATATATGAAGCCTTAGAAAAGAATAGGTGTTATCGAATTTGTAAGATTTTATGCGTTTGCACACTCAAACGCCAGCGCGGATGCGCCTGACAGTAAGCAATAGCCGCTTGCGTATTAGCAACCTGATCGGGGCCATCCATAGGCTGCAACAACCAATAGTCAAAATCAATGGCCTGCTCATCAGCCAAGGCCTCAACATCACCAGGCATCAAACTCGGTTGCGGGAATACCAATTTTAACTCATGCCCCTGCGTTTGCACCCATGGCGCGCCCGCTTTGGGGCTCACGCAAATCCAATCGACCGCTGCCGGCAATATGGGTACAGGCAAGGTACCGTTGGTCTCAATGGCCACTTCAAAATGCTGCGCATGCAATGCATCCAATAAAGCAGAATCGACCTGCAACATCGGCTCACCGCCCGTTAAAACGACATAAGGCCGAACCCCAGAAGGCAAATGATGTACATCACACGGCCACAAACCCGCAATTTTTTGAGCCAATTCTTGTGCAGTGTATTTCCCCCCGAAGGTGCCATCAGTACCCACAAAATCAGTATCGCAAAAACGACAAACCGCCTGCGCACGGTCTTCAGCCCGTCCACTCCATAAATTGCAACCAGCAAAGCGACAAAATACCGCTGGGCGGCCTGCTCGCAACCCCTCCCCTTGTAAGGTGTAGAACAATTCTTTCACAGAGTAGGTCATAAATCAGCAGTTCGGTTCAAATCAAAAATTAAGGCGCTAGGCCCAGCAGGAGATTCACACGGGTTTCAGGCATAGCGCGTTTTTCCCCTGTTGATGGCTTTATAATAGGCATTTCGCGCCCTAGTGAAATGTGCTTATTTTATAGCCAATCCTTGGGCAGTCATCACATATCGGCTTTGCGCCTTTGTTGGCCTAACCCACTATGAACACTTTGCTGTCAACATTTTCCAAAACCCTTACCGCAGCCAGCCTTGCTCTAGGTTTAGCCACCTCTGTACAAGCCAGCACGCCCACTGCCCCCAGCTCCCCCATTCAAATCGAAGCCAAAGTAGCCATGTGTATAGGTTGCCACGGCATACACGGGTACCAATCCAGCTTTCCTGAAGTGCACAAAGTGCCCAAAATTTCGGGGCAATCCGCCAAGTACATCTCCAATGCCTTACTGGCTTATCAAAAAGATGAACGCAAGCACCCGACCATGAAAAGCATCGCAGCTTCGTTAACCGAACAAGACATTACTGAAATAGCCGCCTACTACGAAAAGCATGGCGCTGAGCTTAGCAAGCCCGTACCCGAAACAGCCCCTGAAGCGCCAGCCCATGTCAAATCCCTGCTAGAAAAGGGTGGATGTATCGCCTGCCACGGTGCCAATTTCAACAAACCTCTTGACAGCAGTTACCCCAAAATTGCAGGACAATATGCCGACTACCTGTATGTAGCGCTGAAAAGCTATAAAACGGAAGGTAACAGCAAGGTGGGCCGCAACAATGCCATCATGGCAGGGCAGGTGAAAAACTTCACCAATGCCGAACTGCGTGCCATGGCAAATTACATCAGCACCTTACCGGGCGATCTCAAAACGATTCCGCAAGCTCGTTTGCGTTGAGTTCATAAGCGCGTTTGAGGTTCAAACTTTGTTCCAAAGCGGCGAGCAGCTACATTCCATCGGCTTTTTAAATGGGGTGTAAGCCGCCCTCTACCCGATCTCCAATAATTCAGCTATGAGTGCCTTTCTTGAAGAAAAAGTTCTATCCGTTCACCACTGGACTGACCGCCTGTTCAGTTTCACCACTACGCGTGACCCCGCTCTGCGTTTCTCTAATGGCCACTTCACCATGATAGGCCTGCGTGTGGATGGCAAACCCCTGCTGCGTGCTTACTCTATCGTGAGTGCGAATTACGAAGAACACCTAGAGTTTTTATCCATCAAAGTGCCCGATGGCCCACTCACATCGCGCTTGCAACATATACAAGTCGGCGATACAGTGATCGTAGGTAAAAAGCCGACCGGCACTTTACTGGTGGATTACCTGCTGCCGGGTAAACGCCTGTATATGCTTTCCACCGGCACCGGTTTAGCCCCGTTCATGAGCATCGTGCGGGACCCCGAAGCCTACGACCGATTTGATCAAATTATTCTGGTGCACGGTGTGCGTGAGGTCGATGAATTGGCCTACCACGATATGCTGGTCGAGCATTTACCCCAGCACGAATTTTTAGGCGAAATGGTCACTGACAAACTGCGCTACTACCCCACCGTCACGCGTGAACCATTCAAGAATCAAGGCCGAATCACGGAGTTGATTGAAAACGGTAAACTTTTCAGTGACTTGGGTGTACCTGCCTTCAACCCCGCTGAAGACCGCATCATGATTTGCGGCAGCCCTGAAATGCTCAAGCAACTCAAACACATGCTCGAAGCCAGGGGCTTCAACGAAGGCAACACCACACGCCCGGGTGACTTCGTGATTGAACGTGCATTTGCCGAGCAATGAGCACACTGCTCAGCACCCCACTGCATTCGTTGCACCTGCAACGCCAGGCACGCATGGTACCCTTTGCTGGGTACGATATGCCGGTGCAATATCCCAGTGGGGTCATGGCCGAGCACCGGCATGTGCGGCAAGCAGCGGGTTTATTTGATGTATCCCACATGGGGCAAATTCAGCTCCAAGGCCCTGATGCAGCCGCAGCCCTTGAAACCTTGGTGCCCGTGGATGTCATGGGCTTGCGCGAAGGTCAACAGCGCTATGCTTTTTTCACCTCACCCGAAGGTGGCATTCTGGATGATCTGATGATCACTCGCCCGCATCACAGCCATGCGCCCAATACGCTGTATTTGGTAGTGAATGCAGCATGTAAACAGGCCGACCTTGCGCATCTGCAACAACATATCGGGCACCGTTGCCACATTCAATACCTTGATCATCTGGCTTTACTTGCCCTGCAAGGCCCCCAAGCTGCGGCGGTTTTGCAAACCTTCAATGCGGCGGTTGCCAACCTGACCTTTATGAACGGGCAACACCTGGAACTCGCGGGAATCCCTTGCTTTGTCACCCGTAGCGGCTATACCGGTGAGGATGGTTTTGAAATATCGGTTTCTTCTGCGCAGGCTGAAGAATTGGCTCAATCCCTATTAAACCACCCACAAGTTTGGCCCATAGGCTTAGGCGCACGCGATACCCTTCGGCTAGAAGCCGGCTTGTGCTTATATGGCCACGACATTGACACTACCACCAGCCCCGTTGAAGCAGGCTTGCAGTGGGCTATACAAAAAGTACGCCGCCCTGGGGGTGAACGTGCTGGCGGGTATTTAGGCGCTCAGCGTATTGAACACGAACTCAGCCAAGGTACAAAACAACGCCGCGTGGGTTTAGTGGGACTAGAAAAAGCGCCTGTGCGCGAGGGCACTGAAATTGCGAATGCCGATGGGCACAGTATTGGTAAAGTGACCAGCGGCACGGTGGGCCCAACCTACGGCCACCCCATTGCAATGGCCTGGATATCCACTCAATATGCCACCCCTGAGCAAATCGTTTATGCTCAGGTACGGGGCAAAGCACTGCCCATGCGCGTCAGTTCCATGCCATTTGTCCCCCACCGCTATTTCCGATAAAACCTACGAACCCACAACTGGAGCCTACAATGAGCCTTAAATACACTGCCGATCACGAATGGGTTAACCACACTGATAGTAACGTAGCCATCGTGGGCATTACCCAGCATGCTCAAGATGCCTTGGGAGATGTCGTATTTGTAGACCTGCCCGAAGTGGGTGCTGAATTCAAAAAAGGCGATGTTGCTGGCGTGGTTGAATCTGTCAAGGCTGCTGCCGATGTGTATATGCCCGTATCAGGGCGTGTTCTGGAAGTGAATGAAGCCCTGCGCGATGATCCTGCTTTAGCCAATTCTGACCCGATGAATGCAGGCTGGTTTTTCAAGATTGAACTCAGCCAGCCGCAGGAACTCGAATCTCTCATGAGCGATACTGCTTACGATGATCTACTGAAATCACTCTAGTATTTCATACCTTGGCACTGCCCTGCTTTTGCGGTGTTTATCTATCCCATTTTCTACACCATTGTGCCCTGCCATGACTGCTGCTACTGCATTGCCCTTGCACTACCTTGAAAATACCACGGCTTTTCAATCTCGACACATAGGCCCTTCAGCCACTGAAGAACAAGAAATGCTCCGAATCATCGGGGCCCCATCACGACAAGCACTGATCAATGCCGTGATGCCAGCCGCTATCAAGCGCAGCACATCCATGCAGCTTCCCGAGGCCACGACCGAGGTTGAAGCACTGGCGGAGATGCAAGCCATTGCCCGCCAAAATAAGGTCATGCGCAGCCACATAGGGCAAGGGTATTACGATTGCCATACCCCTACAGTCATTCAACGCAATATTCTTGAAAACCCCGCCTGGTACACCGCTTACACCCCTTATCAAGCAGAAATTTCACAAGGCCGTATGGAAGCCTTGGTGAATTTTCAAACCATGGTTTGCGATCTCACCGGCATGGACATTGCCAATGCTTCTATGCTGGATGAAGCCACAGCCGCAGCAGAAGCCATTACCTTGGCACGCCGCAGCTTGAAAACCCCTTCACAAGTGGTACTGCTTGACCAAAATTGTCATCCTCAAGTCATTGAGGTGATACGTACACGCTGTGAACCCATTGGCTTGGAAGTCATCACAGGCACGCCAGCGCACTTGATTGAAACGCATGAGTGCTTTGTCGTGGTAGCCTCTTACCCCGGCACTGATGGCTCCATCACTCCTTTGCAATCATTGGCTCGCCAAGTGCATGAGCGCAAAGCAGCGCTGATTGTCACCACCGATTTACTGGCGCTCACCCTACTCACCCCACCCGGCGAACAAGGCGCTGATATTGTGGTGGGCAATACCCAACGCTTTGGTGTGCCTATGGGTGCAGGTGGCCCACATGCGGCCTTTTTAGCTTGCCGTGATGAATTCAAGCGCTCGATGCCTGGCCGCTTAGTTGGGGTCAGCATTGATGCGACAGGCCAAAAAGCCTATCGCTTGGCTCTGCAAACACGCGAGCAACACATCCGCCGCGAAAAAGCCACATCCAATATTTGTACAGCTCAAGTGCTGTTGGCTGTCATGGCCAGTATGTATGCGGTTTACCATGGCCCACAAGGCCTTACACAAATCGCCAATCGTGTGGCTCGCTACACCAGCATATTGGCCCAAGGCTTAAGAACGATGGGTTGGCGTGTACTCAATGCCGCTGCATTTGATACCCTGAGTATAGACACGGGTTCCCAAACGCAAAGCATCATCGCCCGCGCGGAGGCAGCAGGTGCCAATTTGCGCTTACTCACGCCGACATCGATTGGCATCAGCCTAGACGAAACCACGACGCGCGAACACATCCAGGATATTTGGGGCTGGTTGGGTTCAGCTCAGGCCAATAGCGATTTACCTGATTGGTCTAGGGTTGAAGCGACAGCCCCGATGCTGCCCGATGCATTGCTGCGCAAAAGCCCATTTCTCACACATTCGGTGTTCAACACCCACCGCAGCGAAACACAAATGCTGCGCTACATTCGCAGTCTATCCGATAAGGATTTAGCGCTAGACCGCACCATGATTCCGTTAGGGTCATGCACCATGAAGCTCAATGCCACCAGTGAGATGATTCCTATCACTTGGCCCGAGTTTGCACGCATCCACCCCTTTGCGCCAGCGCATCAATTGCAGGGTTATCAACAGCTCAATGCCGACCTGCAAAACTGGCTTAGCCAAGCCACGGGCTATGCCGGCATTAGCTTGCAGCCTAATGCAGGATCACAAGGTGAATATGCCGGGCTACTGGCTATTCGGGCTTGGCAAGCAGCGCGGGGCCAGTCTCATCGCAATATTTGCCTGATTCCTGAATCTGCTCATGGAACCAACCCAGCGAGTGCTCAAATGGTGGGTATGCAAGTGGTTGCCGTGAAATGTGATGACCACGGCAATGTGGATATGCAAGACCTCCGCATCCAATGTGAAAAACATGGGCCCCATTTAGCGGCCGCCATGATCACCTACCCCTCCACTTACGGCGTATTTGACCCCAATGTACGTGAATTGTGCGCACTCATCAAGCAATATGGTGGGCGTGTTTATATTGATGGTGCCAACATGAATGCCTTGGTCGGATTGGCCGCACCCGGGGAATTTGGCGGAGATGTCAGCCACTTGAATTTGCATAAAACCTTTTGCATCCCTCATGGTGGAGGAGGCCCTGGCGTGGGCCCAGTATGTGTGGTTTCAGATTTAGTGCCCTACTTGCCAGGGCACACAGCGGCCACGGGTGAAAAATCACCAGTCGGTGCGGTATCTGCTGCGGCCCTAGGCAACGCAGCGGTGCTGCCCATCAGTTGGATGTACATTCGCATGATGGGTGCTCAGGGGCTAGAACAAGCCACAGAAATGGCCATCGTCAATGCCAATTATGTGGCGGCTCGCTTAGCAAACCACTACTCCATTCATTACAGCTCTGATGTATCAAGCATCCAAGGCGGTGGTGTCGCCCATGAGTGCATTTTAGATTTGCGGCCTTTGAAAGAAACCAGCGGTGTTACCGCAGAAGATGTGGCCAAACGGCTCATCGATTACGGATTTCATGCGCCCACCTTAAGCTTTCCCGTAGCTGGCACCTTAATGGTAGAGCCCACCGAGAGTGAATCAAAAGATGAGCTCGATCGCTTTTGTGATGCCATGATTGCTATTCGGCAAGAAATAGCACTCATTGAGCAAGGACAATGGCCGCAAGACGACAACCCCCTCAAAAATGCCCCTCACACCGCACTGGCTGTCACAGCAACAAGTTGGGCTCACCCCTATACCCGTGAAGAAGCCGCCTACCCGATTGAATCACTCCAGCACCCAAAATACTGGAGCCCCGTCAGTCGAGTGGACAATGTGTGGGGAGACCGAAACTTGTTTTGCAGTTGCTCGCCCTAAATCTCCGTATGCGAAATAAACGTCGATTCATCATCCGTTCACTCATCGCATTCACTGTGCTGGTGGGTATCGGCATCGTCATCAAGAATCGAATTCAGCAGCGCGCCCAGGCGGTTTCAGCAGCGGCCACATCTACCCCGTCGCTAGAACTCCGTGCCAGTGATGTCATGAAAGTGCAAGCGCAGGATTTTTTTCAGGTCATTCTTATTTCAGGCTCGCTCAAGGCTAAAGAAAGCACCATCATCCGCGCCAAAGTAGCTGCTGAAATCAAGCAAATACTGGTGCGTGAGGGTGATTGGGTGGCTCAGGGCCAAGTGATTGCCGGATTAGATTCCACCGAATTCGATTTGCGTGTTTTGCAAGCTCAGCGCCTTGCCGATGCCAGCAAAGCCCAGCTTGAAATTGCTGAACGAACCTACCAAAACCAACAGGCATTAGCCCAGCAAGGGTTTATTGCACAAACCGCATTACTTAATGCCAAATCCAACGATACGGCCGCACGCGCTAACTTAGAAGCCGCATTGGCTGGCCTTGACCTTGCCCGCAAAGCCAAGAATGATTCGGTCATTCGATCGCCCATTCAAGGCCAAGTGGCCCAACGCTGGATGCAGCCTGGCGAGCGTGTGGCCATTGATGGTCGATTACTTGAAATTGTCAACCTGCAGCAACTCGAACTAGAAGCTGCCCTATCGCCTGATAAAGCCGCCTTGATTCAAATCGGGCAAACGGCTGAACTACGGATTGATGGTTCACCCCAGACCCTCAAGGCTAAAGTGGCGCGAATCAACCCATCTGCTCAAAGTGGTTCTCGGGCCGTACTGGTGTACTTAACGCTTGAAAACACACCCAACAAAAATGCCGGCCAACCTTTCCTGATTCAAGGTCAGTTTGCGCGGGCCCAGATACAACTGGGCAGCACATCCAGTTTGACCATACCCCCCAGCGCCATTCAAAAAGAAGGCGCTGTGTCACATGTACGCGCTTGGCATAACGGAATCATTCAAACACGCCGCATTGAAACGGGTCAACAAGGCTGGCTTTTGCCAAGTGCAACAAAACCCCCAGATACCGGTTCAGCCACTCACCCTGCAGTGGAAGTTATCCAAGTGTTGTCAGGTCTGGAAACGGGCGACTGGGTTTTACTCGAAGGCAATGCCCAATTCAAAGAGGGAGCCAAAGCCCATTTGGCTTCAGCCGCTGTGGCATCAAAACCTCACTGAACGCGCTACAGCCCACCATGTGGTTTACCCGTTTATCCATTTCCAACCCCGTCATGGCCACCATGCTCATGATGGTTTTTGTGGTGCTGGGCGTTATCAGCTATCAGCGTTTATCCATCGATCAATTTCCGAATATCGATTTTCCTACCGTCGTGATTGCCACGGATTACCCAGGGGCTTCACCCGAGGTAGTTGAAACTGAAGTGACGCGTAAAGTCGAAGAAACCGTCAATACCGTCGCCGGCATCAGTACTATTTACTCTCGTTCATACGAGGGCACCTCGGTTGTCATTGTGGAATTCAACCTAAATATGGATGGCCGTCGCGCTGCTGAAGATGTGCGGGAAAAACTGGCGTTACTCAAACCATTACTACGTGATGAAGTCAAAGAGCCTCGCGTTTCACGCTTCGATCCCCAAAGTACTCCCATTTTCAATGTGGCGGTGCTGAGCAAAGCAGAAGCCGCCCCCGCACCCACACCTCAAGCCATGACCACATGGGCTGAACAAGTGCTCAAAAAACGCTTGGAGAATGTTCGTGGTGTGGGCGCAGTATCGGTTGTCGGCGGGGTGAACCGTGAAATTAAACTGTATTTGCGCCCCGACAAACTGGAAGCCTTTGGCGTGACGGCCGAACAAGTGTTTTCCGCAGTTTCCCAAGAAAACCAAGATTTACCCCTGGGCAGTGTTTCAGCAGGCTCGCAGGAAAAAATGGTGCAAATCCACACGCGTCTACCTTCAGCACAGGCGTTTGGTGAAATTATTGTGGGGCGCCGCGGTATGGGCACTCAAACCACCCCCATTCGACTCAACCAAGTGGCCGATATCCAAGACGGCCCAGCCGAAACAGAATCATTGGCACTGTTTAACGGCAAACGTACTGTTTTGCTGTCGGTGCAAAAGTCGCAAGATGAAAATACCATCGCCGTAGTGGATGGCCTTTACCAAGTGCTCAAAGACATTGAACCACAAATACCTGCAGGCATGTATGTTGAAGTCAATCGGGATAACTCTCGCTCGATTCGGCTTTCCGTAGCTAATGTCAAACGCACCTTGATTGAAGGGGCTTTGCTGACGATTGCCATCGTTTTTTTATTTCTGAATTCTTGGCGATCAACCGTCATCACCGGCCTCACACTGCCCATCGCCTTATTGGGCACCTTTGCATTCATGAATTTATGGGGCTTTACCATTAACACCATCACGCTGATGGCACTGAGTTTATCGGTAGGTTTATTGATCGATGATGCTATTGTGGTGCGCGAAAACATTGTCCGACACATTCATCAGGGTAAAAACCCCCGTATTGCCGCATTAGATGGCACGCAAGAAATTGGTTTGGCGGTGCTGGCCACCACTTTTTCTATCGTGGCTGTTTTTTTACCTATTGGCTTCATGGGCGGCATCATTGGTAAGTTCTTCCATGAATTTGGCCTCACCATTGTGGCTGCTGTGCTCATTTCAATGTTTGTGAGCTTTACCCTAGACCCCATGCTCAGTTCAGTTTGGCATGATCCTGCTGCACATGCACCTCATTTAGCCTCTGGCTCCACCCCACGCTCAACCTATGAGCTCACGCTAGGGCGCGTGACAGGAGCCGTTGATAAGCTCACCCATCATCTTGCCAATACTTATGCCCGCTTACTAGCCTGGAGCTTACAAAACCGCCTTAAAACACTGGCTGTTGCTGCTGCCACGTTGGTTTGCAGC
Source organism: Burkholderiaceae bacterium (assembly GCA_032122355.1). Taxonomy (GTDB): domain Bacteria; phylum Pseudomonadota; class Gammaproteobacteria; order Burkholderiales; family Burkholderiaceae_C; genus RFTU01. The sequence goes on along the minus strand of JAUMCS010000089.1, from coordinate 7,933 downwards.
TTGGCATTGGTGCCCATTCTTGGTACCGAATTTGTACCCAAAGTGGATTACTCAGAAACCCAAATTCAGTTTTACTCATCTGTGGGTTCAGCCATCGAGGTCACCGAGGACAAAGCCCGACGCATTGATCAAGCACTGCGCCGACTGCCAGAAGTCCGCTACACCGTGACCACCATCAACAGCGGTATGGCCGCCGGCAAAATCTACGGGTCGGTATATGTGCGTTTGGTTGATCGCGCCCAACGCAAGCGCAGCACACAAGCTTTAACCGAACCTATGCGTCAATTGTTAGGTGCCATCCCTGGCATTACCGTTACCAATATTGGACCCACCGATTTAGGCGGGGGCAAAAGTTTGCAGTTTTCTCTGCAAGGGCCCAACCTTCAGGTGCTTTCGGGTTTAGCGGAACAAGTGATGAAAAAAGTTCAAACCATTCCCGGATTGGTTGATCTTGACAGTACACTCAAACCCAGTAAACCCACTGTTGATATTCAATTGCAACGAGATGCCATCAGCGATGCAGGACTCAATAGCCTGACGATTGCTCAACAATTGCGCATTTTGCTCGCGGGCAGCACAGCTGGAAGCTGGCGCGGCCCTGATGGTGAAAATTATTCGGTTAAGGTGCGTCTACACCCCGAGCAGCGCAATTCCCTGGAAGCACTGGGCCAAATGCCAATGGCCATTGCACCAAGTACTGACGGCAACACGCGGTTAGTGCGTCTAGCACAAATCGCCGACATACAAGAAACCCAAGGTGCCAATCAAATCAACCGCCGTGACCTCAACCGTGAAATAAACATTGATGCTAACGCACTCGGACGCAGTACGGGTGAGGTTTCAGGTGATATTCAATCTATCTTAGCCGCTACCCCCTTCCCTCCGGGTTACCGTTATACTTTTGGTGGCGCCACCAAGAATATGAAAGACTCCTTCAGTTATGCTCTGGTCGCACTTTTGATGGCGGTAATTTTCATCTACATGATTTTAGCCAGCCAATTTCACAGCTTTATTCAACCTTTGGCCCTAATGAGTTCTCTGCCCCTGACCCTGATTGGTGTTGTGATGGCGCTGTTACTATTTGGCTCTACCCTGAATATGTTCAGCATCATTGGTATTGTCATGCTAATGGGCTTAGTGACCAAAAATGCCATTTTGCTCATTGATTTTTCCTTACGTGCAAGGGATACTGGCATGGAACGCTCGGCAGCATTACTTGAGGCCGCTAAAGTACGCTTGCGCCCCATACTCATGACTACCTTGGCCATGATTTTTGGCATGGTCCCTCTAGCTTTTGCCCTGAGCGAGGGCTCAGAGCACCGTGCCCCTATGGGGCAAGCCGTGATTGGGGGTGTCATCACCTCCAGCCTACTGACCTTAGTGGTCGTACCCGTCATCTACACTTATTTGGATGATTTTTCTAATTGGTTGCGCCGCCACTGGCATACTCAGCCAAATGCGGTCTAAAATTTTCTCTAATCTTTCTACCCATTTTCCAGAAGTCTGAATCATGAACGTTGAACAAGCCCGTTTTAATATGATTGAACAACAAATCCGCCCCTGGGATGTGCTCGATCAACAGGTTCTATCGGTGTTAGATAAAGTTCAACGTGAAAACTTTGTTCCTCCTGCCTACCGTCATTTGGCTTTTTCAGATACAGAAATTCCATTGCCTGAAGGCCAATGCATGCTGGCACCAAAGTTAGAAGCTCGCCTATTACAAGAACTGCGCTTGCAAGCCTCAGATCATGTTCTAGAAATCGGCAGCGGTTCGGGCTTTATGGCCGCGCTCATCAGCCAGTTGGCGGCCAATGTGATCAGCCTTGAAATCCGCCCCGAACTGGCGCGCTTAGCCGCAGAGAACCTGAAATCAGCAAACATTCGTAACGTCCAAATTATTCAGGCTGACGGTAGTCAAGCGCCGCAACTCAGTGAATTAAAAAATCAATCTTTTGATGCCATTATTTTAAGTGGTTCATTGGCTGAAGCCCCTAAAAGCTTAAACAAGCTATTAAAACCCGGTGGGCGGCTAGTGGGCATTTTTGGTCAAGAACCCATGATGCGTGCCCTGCGTTTCATTGTAAGCAGCACAGGTTTTGAAGGGCAAAACTATCTGTTTGATACTTGCGCACCGCGTTTAAATGGTTTTGGTGAACCCTCCACATTTGTTTTTTGATCGGACCCACTCATGCACAACCAGCGTACTCTTGCCCTAGCTGACAAAAAATCTCAAAGGGGCATACCCAACCGCCTGATCATCAGTGCTATGTTGATGGCTGGTTTACCTGCCTTGACAACAACGCTGTTGGCTCAATCTTCAACAAACAAGACAGTAGGTGCCGTAGCACCTGTAACACCTACAGCAAATGTTACCCCTACTGCCACGACTCAAAACCTGCTGACACTGCTGCAAACCGCCCAAACCTTTGATGCCACCTACCTGGCTGCGAAAGCTCAGTTTGAAGCGGCACAATTCAAGGTAGAACAATCCAAAGCCTTATGGCGCCCCAGTATTACGAGTGAAGTCACGCACAGCCAGTCGATCAACGATACGCCTTTTAACCCCAGCTCCACCCGCAGCGAAGTTATCAACACTACGGGTAGCCTGAGCGTACAACAAGCCTTGTTTAACCAAGCCAACGCTGCTACTCGCGCTCAAGCTGAAAAATCATTGCTGATTGCAGAATCTGACCTCAAACTGGCCGAGCATGACTTGATTGCTCGATGCGCACAGGCTTACTTTGATTTACTTTCAGCCAAAGACACCCTCGCGACGATTCAGGCCAGTAAATCAGCCATCACAGAGCAACTCACCTTGGCGCAACGTAGTTTTGAAGTGGGTACAGCAACTATCGTAGATACGCGTGAAGCCCAAGCCCGCCTGGCCTTGGTCACCGCACAAGAAATGGCTGCTAGCAACGAACTGCGCAATCGGCAGGCTGCACTCGATGCACTGATTGGCCAAACAGCCATCACACCTGCACCCATCAAAACCGATACAGCCTCATTGCCATCTGTACCCAGCCAAACCCTAAATGATCTGGTTCAACAAGCTCGTAGCCAACACCCCGGGGTGCAAATTGCGGAGGCACTGCTCGAAGTAGCCAAACTTGAAACCGATAAAGCCCGTGCAGGTCATTTGCCCACCTTGGCCCTTGCTGGCAAATTCACCAAAGGCCCCAGCGAGATACTCGGTCACACCAGGGCGGGTGCCCTACCCAAACTCGAAGGCGATGCAGCGACACAATACATCGGGCTCACCTTGAGTTTGCCCATTTTTACAGGCTTTAGCACTCAAAACAGAGTTCGCGAAACATTGGCGTTAGAATCCAAAAATCAACATGATTTAGAAGCCACTCAGCGCCGGATTGAGCTAGACCTAACCCAAGCATACTTGGGCTTGAAATCCCTAGACAGCCAAGTGGCTGCCCTACGTTCAGCTGAAAGTGCCAGTAAAGTGGCCCTTGATGCCGTACAGCTCGGCTACAAAGTGGGTGTGCGCGTAAACTTAGATGTTTTGAATGCACAGTCACAGTTGTTTCAAACACAACGTGATTTAGCTAAAGCGCAATATGATTTTTTAGTAGGTCAGCTTAAATTGCGCCGTGCCGCTGGCACACTGAGCATGCAAGATGTTGAAGAGCTTACCCGAGCGCTGCAATAAATAGCCTTTTTACATACGCGCGGCCAGAGCATGTGCAATGGTGGATAAATCAACATACTCCAACTCGCTGCCCACAGGCACGCCTCTGGCTAGTCGGCTGCCCTTGATCGACTTACTTTCTAACATACGCATGAGCACCTGAGCCGTGGCATCGCCCTCTGCTGTAAAGTTAGTTGCGATAATCACTTCTCTTGGCTGTTGGCGATCGATCTGAAGTAGCAATTGCTTCAACTTTAATTCGGTGGGCCCGACTCCGTCAATAGGGCTGATACACCCCATTAAAACGTAGTAATAGCCTCGGTAATTGCGTGTACGCTCAAGTGCGGCCATGTCTGCGGGTGATTCCACCACACACAACATAGAGGCATCACGGCTGGTATCCAAACAAATAGAACACTCAGGCTGCTCACAAAACGTATTGCAGCGCTGACAGTGCCCAATATGATTAACGGCATCCAGCAGAGCTTGCGCCAATTCACGTGCCCCATGACGGTGATGCTGCAATAAATGAAACGCCATGCGCTGGGCTGATTTTTTGCCTACCCCAGGCAAATGGCACAGTGCCTGACAGAGCCGATCGAGTGATTGAGCCGACACGCAGTATTAACCTTAAAAAGGAAATTTCATACCGGGTGGAAGAGGCATACCCGCCGTCACCTTAGACATTTTTTCTTGTGATAAGCCTTCGGCTCGACGCAAACCGTCATTGAATGCCGCAGCAACCAAATCTTCCAGCATTTCTTTGTCATCGGCTAAAAGCGACGCATCAATACTGACACGCTTTACCTCATGCTTGCCCGTCATCAGCACTTTGACCATACCTGAACCCGCCTGCCCCTCCACTTCGAGGCTGGCCAGTTCATCCTGTGCGCGTTTAAGGTTATCTTGCATCGCTTGTGCTTGCTTCATTAAACCGGCGAGTTGGCCTTTCATCATTTTTCAATCTCCTGTATCAGTAAAAAGTTATCAGGCAATGCTGCCTAAAGCGGTTGAATAGACCCCGGCACAATTCGTGCTTCAGGGTATTCTTGTAATAAATTCTGTATCATCGGATCCGATTCAATGGCTTGCTGCGCTTGCTGCATACGCTCAGATTGCTGCGCCTGCTCACGCAAACTGTAGGTATTACGAACGGGCGCTATTTGCACTTGAATACGAATAGTTCGTTCAGCCCACTGTGACACAGCCTGTGCAAGCTTTTCAGCTAAAGCGGGTGTTGCCAATGCTTCTTTGGTCACCCCCAGTTGCAATGTATAACCATCAGACTGAGGCTGTTGCCCCAACAACTCTGACTGCACCGCCAATTCCCTCACCAAGCCGCTCACCACTTGGCTTTGCACTAAACTCGTGACAGTTTGAGCCCAATCCATCGTCGCGGGCTTGGCTTCCAGCACCGCTTTGGGTGGGGTAGTCACAAAGGCCAAAAAGCGCAGCAGTATCATGAACAAACCGTCATGCTCATCCGGGGCATTCACCAACTCAGAACGCCCAGCCATGAGCATGGTGTAGAGCAAGTGGGTTTCCTGATGATTAAAACATTGCGCTAGCGTGGCAGCCGATTCTTCGCCCATCAAGGAGTGATTGACGATAGCTCCCGGCATAGCTTGTTCTAGTGCAAGTGCCTGTACAAGCGTCACTAAGCCATCCAAACTCCCCGTGGCAGATGCTCCGTGGGTTTTCAGCTCAGTCATGCGTTGCATCAAGCCTTTGATATCACGCCGTGCTAAAGCTTGCCACATCCAGCGAATGTGAGATTGATCCACCAAGCCCAACATTTGACGCACGGCATCGGCTTGTAAAACACCTCCGCCAAAGGCAATAGCCTGATCCGTTAATGACAAAGCGTCTCGCATCGAACCCCGCGCCGCACGTGAGATCAGTTCAAGGGCAGCGCCTTCTGCAGCAATACCCTCATCCTGCAAAACTCGCTTCAAATGCGTAGCCACCACCTCGGGGGCTATCGGGCGTAAATTGAATTGCAAACAACGGCTGAGCACCGTAGGCAACATTTTCTCAGGATCGGTCGTGGCCAATACAAACTTCAAATACTCGGGCGGCTCTTCTAATGTTTTTAATAAGGCGTTGAAAGCATCCTTGGTTAATTGATGCGCCTCATCGATCATAAATACTTTAAAACGGCCTACCGATGGCTTGTACGCAGCCCGCTCTAGAAGATCACGAATTTCATCTAAGGAGCGATTGCTGGCACCGTCCATTTCAACGTAATCGACATAACGATCGGCATCAATCGCTGTGCATACGCTGCATACACCGCAGGGGTTAGCAGTAATACCGCCAACTCCATCAGAGCCTATGCAATTAAGACTTTTAGCCAAAATACGCGATACCGTGGTTTTACCCACACCGCGCGTTCCGGTAAACAAATAGGCATGATGCAAGCGTTGTCGGTCCAGCGCACCGGTCAGCGCACGCACGACGGTTTCTTGCCCCATCATTTCAGAAAAATTTTTAGGCCGATATTTTCGCGCCAAGACAACGTATGACATAGCTAGATTCTAAGCATCCTGTAAAAACATGGCCTGTAAATCAGATAAAAAATCCAAACCTTTGGCGGTAGGCTTTATTCGCCCCCCGAGTTGTTGTAGCAAACCCTTGGCCTCGGCTTTGGCCAAAGTTGGCGCAAT
>JAUMCS010000089.1:0-1614 GCA_032122355.1 Burkholderiaceae bacterium | reverse complement strand
GCACCTATGCCCAAATAATCACCAAACTGCCAATAGTTGAGATTATGGGCACAACCATGCCCCTGCCGCGCAAAAGCCGATACCTCATAACGCTGCAATCCCACCGCCTGCACCTGTTCAGCAATCAGATCGAGCATATCGTATGCGGTGTCTTCGTCTGGCATATGCAAAGGTGGTTGCCGAGCAAACAGAGTGTTGGGCTCAAGGGTCAGATGATAAATGGATAAATGCGGAGGGCCAAAAGCTAACGCGGCGGCCAAATCGGCTTGCAAACCAGCCACCGTTTGGCCTGGTAAGGCATACATCAAATCGATATTCCAAGTATCAAAGGTTTGCGCCGCTTCTGCCACGGCCTCGCGCGCTTGTTGGCCAGAGTGAACGCGCCCAATGCGTTCTAGGGCATCATCCTGAAAGCTTTGAACCCCCACCGATAAACGCGTAACCCCAGCTGCGGCATACTGTTTAAAGCGCTCACGCTCAAAAGTTCCAGGGTTGGCCTCTAGCGTGATTTCCGCCTGGGGCTGCAAGCGCAAACGCGCACGAATACCAGCCAATAATCGATCAATTTCTACAGGGGAAAATAAGCTAGGTGTGCCACCGCCCATAAATACTGAGTAAACGCTTCGCCCCCATATCAACGGTAATGCAGACTCTAAATCAAACAACAAAGCATCCACATAGGCTTGCTGTGTACTGAAATCAAGTCCAGTGGCAGACACCTCATGTGAATTGAAATCGCAATAAGGGCATTTGCGCAAACACCACGGCAAATGTACATACAGCGCTAAAGGTGGGAGCGATGTTAAACCTTGCGCCAAACCATTATCCGCCTTGCGATGCCACACAACCGGAACCGCTACCTGCGAGGGCAAAGCCATCAATGCCCCCACCAAGCAGATGCCATCAACTCACGAATGGCTGCTGCTGCGCGCGAACGATGGCTATGTGCATTTTTCATCTCTGCCGTCATTTGGGCTACCGTACACCCGAATTCAGGCATAAACAGCAAAGGATCATAGCCAAAGCCGCCAGCCCCCAATGCCTGCTGGCGCAACACCCCTGTCCAACGACCCGTCGCAATCAATGGCTCGGGGTCATCTGCATGACGCACGGCAACCAAAGTACAGACAAAGCGGGCGGAATATTCGGTTTCTGGCGCAGCAGGCAAAGCAGCCAAACGCTGAAGCAATAGTTGATTGTTGGCTGCATCTTGAATTTGGCGTCTTTGTTCACGCATCAATCCATCCGAAAAACTGACATCCGCCGCATAAACGGCTGATTGCACCCCAGGCTTACCCCCCAAAGCCGGCACACACAAACCTGAATCATCAGCAATCGCCGCCAAACCCGTGGCAGCACTCGTATGCCGAGCCTTCACCAATGCATTTTCTACAAACGTGGCATGGGGCTCATCCGGCTCAGAAACACCCCAATTGGCCTGCGATTGCAATTCCAACGGCAAACCCGCAAGCAGAGTGTTTAATTCAGCCAATTTATGGGCATTGTTCGATGCCAAAACCAGTTTCAACATTCAAATCAAACCCAAAGCCACTTTTTGAGCCTGAACCAACTGTGCAATACCGCTTTGGGCCAACTCTAGCAACTGATTCATTT
>JAUMCS010000088.1:0-21233 GCA_032122355.1 Burkholderiaceae bacterium | reverse complement strand
AACGTTAGCATTACTGTCAAGTTGATCGCACCCATCGCCATGGAAGAAGGCTTGCGCTTTGCTATCCGTGAAGGCGGTCGTACCGTCGGCGCTGGTGTTGTGGCCAAAATCATTGCTTAAGGGTTTAGGGGTATAGCTCAACTGGCAGAGCGTCGGTCTCCAAAACCGAAGGTTGGGGGTTCGATTCCCTCTGCCCCTGCCATCTTGGCCCAATTTAAAGCGTGATCATATGAATACTTCTAGTGTGCAAACCATATACAGCAACGCAGATAAACTAAGAATAGGTTTGTCGGCTGTAGTGGTGATGATCGCCATTGCAGCTTTTTATTACCTCTCTGCTCAGCCTCTGTGGGTTAGAGTAATTCTTTTGCTCGTGTTGTTGGTGGGGGCGGCGGCTCTCTATGCTTGGACAGAAAGTGGTAAACGTTTGTTTGCCTACGGCAGGGATGCGGTGACAGAGGTAAAAAAGGTTGTTTGGCCTACGCGCCAAGAAGCCTTGCAGATGACGGGCTATGTATTTGCTTTTGTGGTGGTGATGGCCCTTATGCTATGGCTGACTGACAAAACGCTGGAGTGGTTGCTTTACAGTGTCATCCTAGGTTGGGCGCGCTAACAAAACCAATAAGGATAAGATGATGAGCGAGAATAACCTGGAGCAGGGATCGGGTGCCGGAATGAAGTGGTATGTGGTGCATGCCTATTCAGGAATGGAAAAGGCTGTAGAGCGTAATATACGCGACCGAATTGATCGTGCCGGAATGCAGGCCAAGTTCGGAAGAATTTTGGTGCCTACAGAAGAAGTCGTTGAGCTCAAAAACGGTAAAAAGTCTATCAGCGAAAGAAAATTTTTCCCCGGCTATATTTTGGTTGAAATGGTTCTAGATGATGAATCGTGGCATCTGGTTAAGCATACGAACAAGGTAACTGGTTTTGTGGGTGGGGCTAAAAACAAACCTAAGGCTATTTCCGAGGCTGAAGTCATGGAAATTGTCAGCCAGATGCAAGAAGGTACGGATAAGCCTAAACCAAAAGTTCAGTGGCAAATTGGTGAGCTTGTGCGTGTGAAGGAAGGTCCTTTCACCGACTTTAACGGGACCGTCGAAGATGTGAGCTACGATAAATCCAAGGTGCGTGTTTCCGTGACGATTTTTGGTCGATCAACCCCGGTAGAGTTAGATTTCTCGCAAATTGAGAAAGTTTGATGTAAAATATCACCCGTTTCTGAGATGCGGCCCGCAGAGCCATGGGCATTAACTGCAAATACCGCAGTTGCTAATGTGGAAAAGCAAATAATGCAGAAGGTAAAAAGGGGCCGCTTAACATGAGGAGCTTGAGCTAGAAGCTTAGGCGCTAGTACTCAATAGGAGCCAAAATGGCAAAGAAAATCATCGGCTTTATTAAGCTGCAAATACCTGCTGGTAAAGCGAATCCATCTCCCCCTGTCGGTCCGGCTTTGGGTCAGCGTGGTCTGAATATCATGGAGTTTTGCAAAGCGTTTAATGCGCAAACGCAAAGCATGGAGCCTGGTCTTATGCTCCCTGTGGTGATTACTGCATTTGCAGATAAATCATTTACTTTTGTTATCAAAACGCCGCCTGCTACGGTGCTGATTAAAAAAGCCATTAAGCTGGAAAAAGGCTCAGGCCGTCCGCACGTGGAAAAGGTTGGGAAGCTAACCCGAGAGCAAGTCGAAGAAATTGCTAAAACGAAAATGAAGGATCTCACCGCTGCTGACTTGAGTGCGGCTGTCAGAACGATTGCTGGATCAGCACGTTCCATGGGTGTGATCGTGGAGGGTCTATAAATGGCTAAGTTAACAAAAAAAGCAAAGTCTTTGCAGGGCAAAGTTGATAGTCTTAAGCTCTACTCTGTGAGTGATGCTTTGGCAATTGTCAAGGAATGTGCAACAGCTAAATTTGATGAATCGATAGATGTTGCGGTACAACTGGGTATTGATGCTAAAAAATCTGATCAAGTGGTGCGCGGAGCGGTTGTATTGCCTAACGGTACTGGTAAGGTGAAACGTGTGGCTGTTTTTGCACAAGGAGCGAAGGCTGATGAGGCTAGAGCCGCAGGTGCGGATGTCGTGGGTATGGAAGATCTAGCAGAGCGAGTCAAAGCGGGCGATATGCCCTTTGATGTGGTCATTGCATCGCCTGATACCATGAGAATTGTGGGTACTTTGGGTCAAATTCTAGGTCCTCGTGGTCTAATGCCTAATCCCAAAGTTGGTACGGTAACGCCTGACGTAGCAGGTGCTGTGCGTAACGCCAAGGCGGGTCAGGTACAATTCCGGGTTGATAAAGCGGGTATCATTCATAGCACAATTGGTCGCCGTTCTTTTGATTCAGACAAGCTGGTGGGTAACTTAGCTGCGTTGCTAGATGCCTTAAACAAAGCCAAGCCTGCATCCAGTAAAGGGATTTATCTGCGTAAACTCGCGATCAGCTCCACGATGGGTGTTGGTGCGCGTGTAGATATTTCAAGTGTGTCATTGCAGTCCGTGCAGTAACGGGTGGCGCAAAGCATAAAATTCTGGGTGAATCTAACCCAGTAAAAGAATGGGTAAGTCATCGGCCTTGATGCAATCGGGGTCGGTGAGTCATCCAAGACCGTTGGCGAAGCGTAAGTTTCTTAATAAATCTGACATCTAGGGTGCAGATGCTGCCAACGCAGATGGCGTCCCTGTGAAATAGAAACAAACCTGCAAAGATTTGCCTTCTGTTCCTAAGGTCGCTGAAATCAGTGCCCTCATGCCGTCAGGTGGGGGGATATTAATGTAGGGAGTAGACTTTGAGTCTTAATCGCAATGAAAAGGCGGCTGTTGTAACAGATGTAGCGGCGCAAGCAGCTAAATCTCAAACTTTAGCTTTAGCCGAATACCGTGGACTCACGGTAGAAGCGTTGAACAAGCTACGCGTAGATGCGCGCGCTAAAGGTGTGTATCTTCATGTGCTGAAGAACACATTAGCGCGCCGTGCAGTGTCAGGCACTTCATTTGAGTCGGCATCAGCCAGTATGGTTGGGCCTCTCATTTATGGGTTCTCTGAAGATGCTGTGGCAGCTGCAAAGGTGCTGGCTGATTTTGCTAAAACCAACGATAAGCTCGTCATTAAAGGCGGCGCTTACGGCGGTAAGGCTTTAGATGTCGAGGGTGTAAAGGCGCTCGCTTCTGTGCCCAGCAAAGAAGTTCTGCTGTCGCAATTGGCTGGCTTGCTCAAGTCACCTGTTCAGCGCACTGCCGCTGTGCTGGCAGCACTTGCGCAGCAGCGTGAAGGATCGGTCGGCGCATCATCGGCTGCTTAATATTTAAAACATTTCAGTTAACAAGGATATCTATCATGGCATTTGATAAAGACGCATTTCTTAATGAACTAGACGGTATGACCGTTCTCGAACTCAATGATCTGGTGAAGGCAATTGAGGAAAAATTTGGTGTTTCAGCCGCATCTATGGCTGCTCCTGCAGCGGGTGGTGCAGCGGGTGGCGCAGCTGCCGCAGCTGAAGAGAAAACCGAGTTCACAGTTATGTTGACTGAGGCTGGCGCTAACAAAGTAGGTGTGATTAAGGCTGTTCGCGAAATTACCGGTTTGGGCTTGAAAGAAGCTAAAGACTTAGTTGACGGTGCGCCGAAGCCTATCAAGGAAGGTGTTTCTAAGGCTGATGCAGAGGCAGCTCAGAAAAAACTGGTTGAGGCCGGTGCTAAGGCCGAACTTAAGTAATACCAGTTTTGGCATTGTGGCTATATCCTCTGTGGGATGTAGCGACACAATGCTAAATCCATATTTGATTTGAGATCAGCGCGAAGCCGCCTCATTGGCGGCTTCTCAGTGTTCTCTAATCCGACTGCGGAGAACAGGTTTGGTCGGACTTTGGTGATGCCAAAGTTGTCCGCCAGAGGTTGGTAGAGGCCAACCGCCAAGCTATCAGGGCCAAACCTGAACAGCCAGTCGCCGAGGTAACCCTGCACAAACCGTGCAGATGCTCAACGACACGGGGTAATCAATGGCGCAAGCTTCCAAATATAGCTATACAGAGCGTAAACGTATCCGCAAAAGTTTCGGTAAACGTCAAAGTGTTCTGGATGTTCCTTACCTTTTAACGATGCAACGCGATTCCTATGTTGCATTTTTACAGCAAGATACGCCGCCATCGCAGCGCAAACCTGAGGGATTGCAGGCTGCTTTCTTGTCCGCATTTCCGATCGTCTCGCATAATGGTTTCGTAGAAATGAAATTCATTGAGTACACCATGGGCAAGCCTGCCTTTGATGTGCGGGAATGCCAGCAGCGCGGCTTGACTTATGGTGTGGCAGTAAGAGCGCGTTTGCAGATGATTATTTATGACCGCGAGGCCGCGCAAGTTAAAACCATTCGCGAAATTAAAGAAGCCGATGTATACATGGGCGAGATACCTTTGATGACGGATAACGGTTCATTTGTGATCAATGGCACGGAGCGTGTCATCGTCTCACAGTTGCATCGCTCGCCAGGTGTCTTTTTTGAGCATGACAAGGGAAAAACGCACAGCTCCGGGAAGCTGTTATTTTCAGCGCGTATCATTCCCTACCGTGGTTCTTGGTTAGATTTTGAGTTCGATCCCAAAGATATCCTGTATTTCCGCATAGATCGTCGTCGCAAGATGTTCGTTACCACATTGCTTAAAGCCATAGGCATGAATGCGGAGCAAATTCTGGAGTATTTCTTTAAATTTGACCACTTTAAGTTGGCTGATTCGGGGGCAAAAATGACTTTTGTACCCGAGCGCCTCAAAGGTGAGGTGGCCCGTTTTGACATCACAGATAAAAGCGGTAACGTGATTATCGAAAAGGATAAGCGCATTACGGCCAGGTTGTTAAAGCAGCTGGAGCAAACCGGAATCAAGGCAATTAGTGTGCCTGATGACTATCTTGTAGGGCGAGTGATGGCCCGCAATATGATCGATGCGGAAACGGGTGAAATCATTGCTCAAGCCAATGACGAAATAACTGAGGGTTTGTTGAAAAAACTACGTCAAGCCGGCGTAAAAGATTTTCAGTGTCTCTACACCAATGATGTGGATGAGGGTGCGTTCATCAGCCAGACCTTGGCTAATGACGAAACCTTGGACGAAACGGCCGCTCGAGTAGCGATATACCGAATGATGCGCCCTGGCGAGCCCGCAACAGAAGATGCGGTACAGGCCTTGTTTGCTCGCTTGTTCTATAACGAAGATACGTATGATCTTTCACGTGTCGGACGAATGAAATTCAATGCGCGTGTGGGCCGCAATGAGGCAGAAGGCCAGTTGGTTTTATCCAATCAAGATATATTGGATGTCGTCAAGATTCTCGTGGAATTGCGTAACGGACGCGGCGAAGTCGACGACATCGACCACCTAGGCAATCGGCGCGTTCGATGTGTGGGCGAACTGGCGGAAAATCAATTCCGTTCAGGGCTGGCACGGATTGAAAAAGCCGTGAAAGAGCGCTTGGGTCAGGCCGAGTTAGAGGCGCTGATGCCGCATGACCTGATCAATTCGAAGCCGATCACCGCTGCGCTCAAAGAATTTTTTGGTTCAAGCCAACTCTCGCAGTTTATGGACCAAACCAACCCCTTGTCAGAAATTACTCACAAGCGTCGTGTTTCTGCGCTGGGCCCGGGCGGTCTCACCCGTGAACGTGCCGGCTTTGAGGTGCGTGACGTGCATCCCACGCACTATGGCCGAGTTTGCCCGATTGAAACCCCTGAGGGTCCCAACATTGGTTTGATTAATTCATTGGCTTTGTATGCACGTCTGAATGACTACGGTTTCCTAGAAACGCCGTATCGTCGCGTAACGCAAGGTAAGGTTACCAATCAAATCGATTATCTATCTGCGATTCAAGAAGGTAAGTATGTCATTGCACAAGCCAATGCTTCATTGGATAAAAATGGCCGTCTGTTGGATGAGTTGGTTTCGGCACGTGAAAATGGAGAATCCGTCCTGACAAGCCCTGAGCGGGTGCAGTATATGGATGTGGCGCCTACACAGATTGTTTCCGTGGCGGCATCATTGGTGCCTTTCCTTGAGCATGATGATGCCAACCGTGCGTTGATGGGTGCGAATATGCAGCGTCAGGCCGTGCCCACAGTTCGGCCAGAAAAGGCATTTGTCGGCACGGGCGTTGAGCGCGTAGCAGCTCAGGATTCGGGTACTGTCGTGGCAGCCCGACGCGGCGGGGTGGTCGATTACGTGGATACCAACCGGATCGTGATTCGTGTTAATGACATCGAAACCTTGGCCGGAGAAGTGGGTGTTGATATTTACAACTTGATTAAATATCAGCGCTCTAACCAAAATACGAATATCCACCAAAGGCCTATTGTGAAGCCTGGTGATAAAGTACAAGCTGGCGATGTGGTGGCGGATGGTGCCTCGACTGATTTGGGCGAATTGGCTTTGGGTCAGAATATGTTGGTCGCCTTCATGCCTTGGAATGGTTACAACTTTGAAGACTCGATCCTGATCAGCGAGCGGGTTGTCGCGGAAGATCGCTATACATCCATCCACATTGAAGAATTGGTGGTGATGGCGCGCGACACCAAATTAGGGAGTGAAGAAATCACACGCGATATTCCCAATCTGTCAGAGCAGCAATTAAGCCGTCTGGATGAATCGGGTATTGTGTACGTTGGCGCTGAGGTCAATGCGGGTGATGTTTTGGTCGGCAAAGTAACTCCCAAAGGCGAAACCACACTCACACCAGAAGAAAAACTCTTGCGGGCCATTTTTGGTGAGAAGGCATCGGATGTGAAAGATACCTCACTTCGTGTGGATCAAGGCACCAGTGGTACAGTGATTGACGTACAAGTATTTACACGCGAAGGTATAGAGCGTGATAAGCGGGCTCAGCAGATTATCGAGGATGAACTCAAGCGCTTCCGATTGGATTTGTATGATCAACTGCGTATCGTGGAGTCAGACGCGTTCGATAGAGTGGCTAAGTTGCTGATAGGTCGGGTTGCCAATGGCGGACCCAAGCAAATAGTCAAGGGTGCTGTGATAACTGCCGAATTATTGAATGAAGTTGAACGCCATCACTGGTTTGATATACGTCCAGCCGAAGAAGATGTAGCTAATCAGCTTGAAAGCATCAAAAATTCGATGGCTGCAACTCGGCATAGCTTTGACCTTGCTTTTGAGGAAAAACGCAAGAAACTCACGCAGGGAGATGAGCTACCCGCTGGGGTGCAAAAGATGGTTAAGGTGTACTTGGCTGTGAAACGTCGCTTACAACCCGGTGACAAAATGGCCGGAAGGCACGGTAACAAGGGCGTTGTGTCTAAGATTGTGCCGGTAGAGGATATGCCTTATATGGCCGATGGTACGCCTTGTGATATCGTGCTCAACCCCTTGGGTGTACCTTCACGGATGAACGTCGGACAGGTGCTTGAAGTTCATTTGGGCTGGGCCGCAAAGGGTATAGGGCAGCGTATCGGTAACATGTTGCAGCAGCAAGCCAAAACTGCCGAATTGAGGCAGTTCATGGAAGAGCTGTTCAATCGCAGTGGTGGCAAACAAGAGGATTTAGCCGCCTTGAGTGATGCTGAGGTTGTAGAAATGGCCAATAACCTTCAAAAAGGTGCCACGTTTGCGACACCCGTGTTCGATGGTGCGACTGAGGAAGAAATTCGAGCGATGTTGCAACTAGCCTATCCGGAGGATGTGGCCACACGCAAGGGCCTGACTGCCACACGCACTCAAGCAACCTTGTTTGATGGGCGTACGGGTGATGCTTTCGAGCGTCCTGTGACTGTTGGATATATGCACGTACTGAAGTTGCACCACTTGGTGGATGACAAGATGCATGCGCGCTCCACCGGTCCTTACAGCTTGGTAACGCAACAGCCTTTGGGCGGTAAGGCCCAATTCGGTGGTCAGCGTTTTGGTGAGATGGAGGTCTGGGCATTAGAGGCTTACGGTGCATCCTACGTGTTGCAGGAAATGCTCACGGTCAAGTCCGATGACGTGAATGGGCGAACACGCATGTATGAAAACATCGTCAAGGGCGATCACTCGATTGATGCGGGTATGCCGGAGTCGTTTAATGTGTTGGTCAAAGAAATTCGATCACTGGGGATAGATATTGAATTGGAAAAGAGTTAATCCGGGCGGGTACTCGTAGACAAATCAAATAATCTTTCTTTATTGAACAAAACCAAGGAGTTAGCCATGAGAGGCTTGCTAGATATTTTTAAACAATTTACGCCAGACGAACATTTTGATGCAATCAAAATAGGCTTGGCTTCCCCTGAGAAAATTCGGTCATGGTCATTTGGTGAGGTAAAGAAACCTGAAACGATCAATTACCGTACCTTTAAGCCGGAGCGCGAGGGGTTGTTTTGCGCCAAGATCTTTGGCCCCATCAAAGATTATGAGTGCTTATGTGGAAAATATAAGCGACTCAAGCATCGCGGTGTGATTTGCGAAAAATGCGGTGTTGAAGTGACGCAAACCAAAGTGCGGCGGGAGCGTATGGGCCATATTGATTTGGCGGCACCTTGCGCTCATATTTGGTTCTTGAAATCACTACCTTCGCGCTTGGGTTTGGTCTTAGACATGACTCTGCGTGATATTGAGCGTGTTTTATATTTTGAGGCATATGTCGTCACCGATCCTGGCATGACGCCTCTGAAAAAATACGAAATCCTGAGCGAAGAGGATTATGACGCGAAGGTCAACGAGTTCGGTGACGAATTCCAAGCATCCATGGGTGCCGAGGGTATTAAGTTGCTTCTGGATGGCATGGACTTAGACCAAGAGATTGAGCGTTTGCGCAACGATCTCACAGGAAGTGAGCTCAAGGTAAAGAAAAACAACAAGCGCCTTAAGGTGATGGAGGCATTCAAGCGTTCAGGTATCAAGCCCAGCTGGATGGTCCTCGAAGTGTTGCCGGTGCTGCCTCCTGATTTGCGCCCCTTGGTGGCTTTAGACGGCGGACGTTTTGCCACCTCTGACTTGAATGACTTATATCGCAGAGTTATCAACCGAAACAATCGCTTGGCCCGTTTGCTGGAGCTTAAGGCGCCCGAGATTATCGTGCGCAATGAGAAGCGCATGTTGCAAGAGTCGGTAGACTCCTTGCTCGACAACGGACGTCGAGGCAAGGCAATGACAGGCCAAAACAAGCGCACGCTCAAGTCCTTGGCTGATATGATCAAGGGTAAAAGTGGCCGCTTCCGCCAAAACCTTTTGGGTAAGCGGGTGGATTATTCCGGTCGCTCAGTTATCACGGTAGGCCCCACGCTGAAATTGCATCAGTGCGGATTGCCCAAGCTGATGGCTTTAGAGCTTTTCAAACCTTTTATCTTCAGTAAGCTTGAAGCTCAAGGTGTAACCAGTACCATCAAGGCAGCCAAGAAAGAAGTAGAAGCGGGTACGCCTGTGGTTTGGGATATCTTGGAAGAGGTGATTAAAGAGCATCCGGTCATGCTTAACCGCGCTCCCACTCTGCACCGCTTAGGTATTCAGGCGTTTGAGCCTGTTTTAATTGAGGGCAAGGCGATACAGTTGCACCCCTTGGTTTGTGCCGCATTCAACGCTGACTTTGACGGTGACCAAATGGCTGTCCACGTGCCGTTATCCCTAGAAGCGCAAATGGAAGCGCGGGCTCTGATGCTGGCCAGTAACAACGTGCTGTTTCCGGCCAATGGTGAGCCATCGATTGTGCCTTCACAAGACGTGGTTTTGGGTTTGTACTACGCCACACGCGAGCGTATCAATGGCAAAGGCGAAGGAATGATTTTTGCCGATACCGTAGAGGTCCAGCGTGCTTTGGATAACGGCGCAGTCGAGTTGACAGCGCGTATCCATGTGCGTTTGACTGAATACGCCAAAGACAAGGCTACGGGTACTTTTACCGCACAGACTAAGCTGGTTGAAACCACCGTGGGTCGTGCGTTGTTGTCAGAAATTCTGCCTAAAGGCTTGCCCTTTGCTAATATCAACAAGGCACTCAAGAAGAAGGAAATCTCGAAGCTGATCAACACATCATTTCGTAAATGTGGATTGAAAGATACGGTCGTTTTTGCGGATAAATTGCTGCAAAGCGGCTTCCGCCTAGCTACCAGAGCCGGTATTTCCATCGCTATTGATGATATGTTGGTCCCTCAACAAAAGCATGACCTCATTGCAAAGGCAGAGGCCGAAGTCAAAGAGATTGAGCAGCAATACGTTTCGGGTTTAGTCACCGCCGGTGAGCGATACAACAAGGTAGTGGACATCTGGGGCAAAATCGGTGATGAAGTGGGTAAGGTCATGATGACCCATCTTTCGAAAGAAAAAACCACGGATCGCCATGGTAACGAGGTCGATCAAGAATCGTTTAACTCGATCTACATGATGGCTGATTCGGGTGCACGGGGTTCTGCCGCTCAGATTCGTCAGTTAGCGGGTATGCGGGGTTTGATGGCTAAGCCTGATGGATCGATTATCGAAACACCCATCACCGCTAACTTCCGCGAAGGCTTGAACGTATTGCAGTACTTCATTTCGACTCACGGTGCGCGTAAGGGCTTGGCTGATACGGCCTTGAAAACCGCTAACTCCGGCTACTTAACGCGTCGTTTGGTGGATGTGACCCAAGATCTCGTGATTACCGAAGATGACTGCGGAACCGAAAATGGAATCGCGATGCGAGCGCTGGTAGAGGGTGGTGATGTGATTGAATCACTCCGTGATCGCGTCCTCGGACGTGTGACGGCCATCGAGGTTATCAATCCTGAAACCCAGGAGCAGTTGCTGCCCGCTGGTTTTATGCTTGACGAAGATACGCTTGACATGCTCGAGGCTGCCGGGGTTGATGAAATCAAAGTGCGTACACCGCTGACTTGCGACACCCGTTTTGGTTTGTGTGCGAAGTGTTATGGGCGTGACTTGGGTCGAGGTGTGTTGATCAATGCTGGGGAAGCTGTTGGTGTGATTGCTGCGCAGTCAATTGGTGAACCAGGCACGCAGCTCACCATGCGGACATTCCACATCGGGGGTGCGGCTTCTCGCGCTGCGATTGCTTCTAGTGTCGATGCCAAATCAGATGGTCTGATTGGTTTTAATGCCACCATGCGCTATGTGACCAATGGCAAGGGTGAGTTGGTGGTCATTTCCCGATCGGGTGAAATTGTCATCTCTGATCAGCACGGACGTGAGCGTGAGCGTCATAAAGTACCCTACGGTGCGGTTCTGAATATCAAACCCGATCAAGCTATTAAAGCTGGAACGATATTAGCTAATTGGGACCCATTGACGCGGCCTATCATTACCGAATTTGCGGGACGCGCGCGCTTCGAGAATGTAGAAGAAGGCGTCACGGTGGCCAAGCAAGTCGATGAGGTCACGGGTTTATCCACGCTGGTGGTGATTGATCCTAAGCGTCGCGGGGTATCGAAAGTGATACGTCCTCAGGTCAAGCTGCTGGATGGTCGTGCTCAGGAGGTGAAGATTCCTGGAACAGATCACTCGGTAACCATCGGATTCCCCATTGGCGCGCTGGTTCAAGTTCGTGATGGGCAAGAGCTCAAGCCCGGTGAGGTATTGGCGCGTATTCCTATTGAGGGCCAGAAAACGCGTGACATTACGGGTGGTTTGCCCCGTGTGGCGGAGTTATTTGAGGCGCGATCACCCAAAGATAAAGGTACACTCGCTGAAATCACGGGTACCGTTTCATTTGGTAAGGAAACCAAAGGTAAGGTGCGCATGCAAATTACCGATCCTGAAGGCGGTATTTGGGAAGACTTGGTACCTAAAGAAAAGAGTATCTTGGTCCACGAAGGCCAGGTAGTGAATCGCGGTGAGTTGATTGTCGATGGTGCCGAGGATCCACAGGATATCTTGAGACTACGCGGAATTGAGGAGCTGGCGCGCTACATCGTGGATGAGGTGCAGGATGTGTATCGATTGCAAGGTGTGAAAATCAACGATAAACACATTGAAGTGATTGTGCGTCAAATGCTGCGCCGTGTGCAAATCGATAATCCAGGCGATAGCAACTACATCAGCGGCGAGCAAGTCGAACGGGCTGAATTGCTAGATACCAACGATAAGCTCCGTGCTGAGGGTAAAACTAGCGCCACTTACCAAGATGTGTTAATGGGGATTACCAAGGCCTCATTGTCGACGGATTCCTTTATTTCTGCGGCTTCATTCCAGGAAACCACACGGGTCCTAACTGAAGCAGCCATCATGGGTAAACGTGATGAATTGCGTGGGTTGAAGGAAAATGTGATCGTTGGCCGTCTCATTCCGGCGGGTACGGGTATGGCCTACCATCAAGCGCGCAAAGCCAAAGAAGAGATGGATGAGAACGAACGGCGAGCCATTGCGCTGCAAGAAGCTGAGGAGTTGGCGGCAGCACAAATGGCTGAGTGGGATGAGCCTTCGGACGAATCAGGAAATAACGCTTGATAAGAAAACTGGGCGCTTTTGCGCCCTAGCCTTTGCCCATCGGGTATAATGAGGGGTTTGTTAAGAGAGGAAAAACCATGTACGCGGTCATAAAAACCGGCGGTAAACAATACAAAGTTGTCGCTGGCGAAAAAATTAAAGTAGAACAGATTGCTGCGGACGTTGGCCAGGAAATTGTGATTGACCAGGTTTTGGCTGTCGGTAGCGGCTCAGAGCTCAAGGTTGGTGCACCCCTGATTGCTGGCGCCAGTGTCAAAGCAACCGTGCTGGCTCATGGCCTGCACGATAAGGTTCGCATTTTCAAAATGCGTCGGCGCAAGCATTACAAAAAGTCACAAGGTCATCGGCAAACGTATACCGAGCTGCAAATCAGCGCGGTGAATGCCTGATAGTCCTTGGTAGCCTAGTTACTAACCTACAATGTTCTGAAACAGGAGTCATCACCATGGCACAGAAAAAAGGCGGCGGTTCAACACGAAACGGCCGCGATTCTAAACCCAAGATGTTGGGAGTTAAAGCGTTCGGCGGGCAATCAGTTTCCGCTGGATCGATTATTGTGCGCCAACGTGGCACACGCTTTCACGCCGGTGCTAATGTCGGTATGGGCAAAGACCACACTTTATTCGCTTTGGCCGATGGAACGGTTGAATTTGCGATTAAAGGCGCTTTGAATCGTCAAACCGTTTCTATTACGCAAGCTGAATAAGCGCGGATTGAACTCGTAGATGACCCCGGATATTCCGGGGTTTCTTGTTTATTGAGCTGATATGAAATTTGTCGATGAGGCATTGATTGATGTGTCGGCCGGAAATGGCGGAGCAGGCTGTGTCAGCTTTCGACGCGAAAAATTCATCCCCTTTGGCGGCCCAGATGGGGGTAATGGCGGGAGGGGTGGTAGCGTATGGGCGGTTGCTGATCGTAACCTCAACACCCTGATTGACTACCGCTACGCCCGTCGCCATGAGGCGCGCAACGGAGAGCAAGGCCGTGGCTCTGATCAATTTGGAGCGGCAGGCCCTGATATTATTTTGCGTATGCCTGTAGGCACGATTTTGCGTGATGCGGAAACCCAAGAGGTTGTTGCTGAGCTGTTGGTGCCGGATGAAAAGGTTTTGATTTGTAAGGGCGGAGATGGTGGCTTTGGTAATTTGCATTACAAGACCAGCACCAATCGTGCGCCCCGACAAAAAACCCCGGGGTGGCCGGGCGAGCAAAAAAAACTCAAACTCGAATTGCGTGTACTGGCCGATGTCGGTTTATTAGGCATGCCCAATGCGGGTAAGAGCACCCTTATTGCAGCCATTTCCAACGCCAAGCCAAAAATTGCCGATTATCCCTTTACTACTTTGCATCCCAATTTAGGAGTGGTGCGTATAGGGCCCGAGCAAAGCTTTGTTGTTGCCGATATCCCGGGATTAATTGAGGGCGCTTCAGAGGGTGCCGGTTTGGGGCACCAATTTTTAAGGCACTTACAGCGTACCCGATTATTACTCCATATGATCGATATGGCGCCTTTTGATGACAGTGATCCAGCTATTCAGGCTCAGGCGATCGTCGATGAATTGCGTAAGTATGATGAAGAGCTTTGGCTTAAACCACGTTGGTTGATACTGAATAAAATGGATATGGTGCCGCAAGATCAGCGAGCACAGAGAGTGGCTGATTTTTTAAGCCGGTTCGAATGGAAGGGTCCGATTTTTGAGGTTTCAGCATTGGCCAGACAAGGACTGGATCCCATGCTTCGCGCCATTTGGGCGCACATTGCACATAGGCAAACAGAAGTGCCCGAAGAGGTTGACCCTCGTTTTGCTGCTGAATGATGAACCGACAAAATGTGTTGACAACAGCCCGCCGAATCGTAGTGAAGGTGGGGTCAAGTTTAGTGACCAACGAGGGGCGTGGGATTGATGCGCAAGCCATAGGGAATTGGTGTGCCCAGTTAGCCGCCCTAGCGCAGCAGGGGCGCGAACTGATCATGGTATCCAGTGGTGCCATTGCCGAGGGTATGAAGCGGCTGGGATGGATGACCCGCCCCAAAGAGGTGCATGAGTTGCAGGCGGCCGCCGCTGTGGGACAGATGGGCCTCGCGCAAATGTATGAAACACTGCTGCGCGAGCAGGGCATGCGCAGCGCTCAGGTATTGCTGACTCATGCCGATTTAGCAGATCGCGAGCGTTATTTGAATGCCCGATCTACCCTGCTAACCTTGTTATCGCACCAAGTGATTCCGGTTATCAATGAAAATGACACTGTCGTCACCGATGAAATCAAGTTCGGTGATAACGATACCTTGGGCGCATTGGTGGCAAATCTGGTTGAGGCAGATGCCTTGATTATTCTGACCGATCAAAGAGGTCTGTATGCATCGGATCCGCGTCACAATCCCGATGCGCAGTTCATCGACTTTGCGCAGGCGGGTGATGGTGCATTAGAGCAAATGGCGGGTGGTGCAGGTTCATCCCTCGGTAAAGGGGGCATGATCACGAAAGTACTGGCAGCTAAGCGAGCTGCGGGCAGCGGTGCCTCAACTATCATTGCCTACGGACGCGAGCCGCAGGTGCTGCTGAGATTGGTGCAGGGTGAATCTATCGGTACGGCATTATTGGCCAGTACCCCAAAGCATACTGCGCGCAAACAATGGATGGCGGATCATCTGCAATTGCGTGGCTCTGTGACCATTAATAATGGAGCGACTGACAAGCTGTGCCAAGAGGGCAAGAGCCTTCTGGCTATCGGTGTGGTGGAGGTCAGTGGCAGTTTTCAGCGTGGCGATGTCATTGCCATTTTGAATAGCTCGGGCGATGAGGTCGGGCGCGGATTATGTAACTACTCCAGTTCAGAAGTGCGTTTGATTTTGGGTAAATCCTCAGATCAGATAGAAGGTATTTTGGGCTATGTGAATGAGCCTGAATTGATTGATCGGCATAACTTGGTTTTGAATAGATATGAATAAATACAGCCATGTATTGGCGTTAAGCCTGGCCATATTCCCAATCCTAGCTAAGGCGCAAGCGCGAATTGAGGATCCGTGGGCGCGGCCAACGGTGGCTGGGCAGACCGCTGCCGGAGGTTATTTGCAGATCATAGGAGGAGCTCAACCGGATCGATTGCTGGAGGCTAAGGCTGCGATTGCTTCAAGCACGGAATTGCACACGATGGTGATGGATGGCAATATCATGCGTATGCGATCAGTAGCAACTATGGATGTGCCCGCAGGTACAACCGTGAGTTTGGCACCGGGTGGGTTGCACTTGATGTTTCAAGGCTTAAAAGCTCCTTTGAAGGCGGGTCAGGAGATAGGGTTGAGTTTGCGCTTTGAGAAAGCGGGTTGGGTGAAGGTGCCTATGCGAGTGAAAGCTCAACACGGGATGCCAGGGCATGACCACCAGCGAGACCACGGTCATGGACACTAGAAGTAAAAAGCATCTATTTGCTGATGCTGGTGATGGGAGGCTGTATTAGCGGTTTAAAGTGTTGAGTGCCAGTTTGATGCCCTGGCTAACACTGACTTCAGCAGGGAGGGATTTAGAGGCTGCTAAGGCATCTTTTTCGCTATACCCTAAGGCAACAAGTGCTTGGGTAATATCACTGAGCGTATCCATGGGGTGGTTATGGGGCGCGCTTGGCGAGGTTGAGCCGAGTTTTCCTTTGAGTTCGAGCAAGAGCCGCTCAGCCGTTTTTTTTCCGATACCCGGCACTTTGATTAAACGACCTGTTTCTTGAGATGAAACAGCTTGAGCGAGTTCTATCGTGCTTAAGCCCGATAATACAGCCAGTGCCGTTCGGGGGCCCACGCCACTGATTTTGACCAATTCACGAAAGGTATTTTTTTCTTCTAGGGTGAGAAAGCCGTATAAAAGTTGAGCATCTTCGCGGACGATGAAGTGGGTCAGCAGCGTGGCTGATTGCCCCAATTCAGGCAAGTGATAGAAGCTGCTCATGGGAACTTCGACTTCGTAGCCTATGCCCCCGACATCTAACATGATGCGCGGGGGAGTTTTTTCTAATAACAAACCGGTTAAACGTCCTATCATAGGTAGTGATGTTAACGTCTATTTGAGATGAATACTTGTACTTTTGAAATTACTGCAGGGCCTATTGAAAATCAGCGTCTATTGAATGTTTGTGGGCCTTTGAACGCGCATTTGCACTTGATAGAGCAAATCTGGGCAGTGCATATACGTCGGCGCGAAAAAACTTTCGCCATTAAAGGAGAGAAGTTGCGCGTGATGTGGACCAAAACTTTGCTGCAAAGGCTATACGCGCGCTCTCATCAAACGATAGAACATGAAAGTATGCAATTGATGATGCAAGAAATAAGTCATGAAGAGGCTTTAGCCACGGTGGAAGATGAACGCCCCATATTGCATACACGCCGACAGGATTTGCAGGGACGCACGCCTAATCAGGTGCAGTATTTGGAGCAGATTCTTGCGCATGACATTACGCTGGGAGTTGGGCCTGCAGGAACTGGAAAAACATTTTTGGCCGTCGCTTGTGCGATAGATGCTTTGGAGCGTCAACAGGTGCAGCGCATTGTTTTAACCCGACCTGCAGTCGAGGCGGGCGAGCGATTAGGGTTCTTGCCAGGTGACTTGGCGCAAAAGGTAGATCCCTATCTGCGGCCTTTATATGATGCGCTTTATGATTTAATGGGGTTTGAGCGCGTGGGTAAAGCATTTGAGAAGGGGCAGCTGGAAATTGCACCTTTGGCGTTTATGCGCGGGCGTACGCTGAATCGATCATTCATTATTTTGGATGAGGCACAAAATACCACACCGGAACAGATGAAAATGTTTTTGACGCGAATGGGCTTTGGGGCCAAGGTCGTCATCACGGGGGATACCAGCCAGGTGGATTTGCCGCGTGGTATGAGCAGTGGCTTGATCGATGCTCAGAGAGTTCTGAAGGGTGTGGCCGGCATAGCGATGACTGAATTCACGGCAGCCGATGTCGTGCGCCATCCTTTGGTCGCTCGAATTGTTCGTGCGTATGAGGCTTGTCATCGCAATAAAGGTAAGAATGAGGGCATTTAATATGGCTTCCGAGATTCAATTATCGCTGCAACAGCCGGATGCGCGTCACAAAGAATTCCTGAGTCGGTCATGGGTGTTGTGCTGTATCCGAGCGGCTCTGTTAAATGGGGTGAATGCGGAAATCACAGTACGAATAGTGGATGCAGCAGAAGGAAAAATGCTCAATGCCCAATATCGACAAAAAGCCTACGCCACCAATGTGCTGACATTTGATTATGCGCAGCAACCCGTTGTGATAGCTGATTTGGTGTTATGCGCTGAAGTGATAGAGCGAGAGGCGCGCGAGCAGGGTAAAACACTGGCAAGTCATTATGCCCATATGTTGGTGCATGGGGTATTGCATGCCCAAGGCTGGGACCATGAAATAGAGGCGCAAGCCCAAGCGATGGAGGCCCTGGAGGCGCAGATTTTGGCGAAGCTAGGCATTAAGGATGTGGACAACTCACTCAAAGTTCAGAACGCGGATTGAATCGATCGATAGCATCCGTGATGATGCCATCGACCCCCGACTCCATGAGCCGGCTCACTTCGCGCGCATCATTGACGGTATACACCAACACTCGCATGCCGTGGGATTTGACTTGCTCTACCAATGCCGTAGTGACCAGTTCGTGATAAAGAACACAGGCAGAGCAGCCCAGTTCTTGCGCGGTGTGCAGCCAACCGTTGTTCGTGTGATGAACCAGAAGGGCGCGGGGAACTCTAGGTGCCGATTGTTTTGCGCCGGCTAGAGCAGTGGCATCATATGAGGATAGCAAGGGGGTTGGCGTTGGGCCTTTGGTGTCTGGCATGGCATCCCAGCTGGCCTGAACTTGGGCGGCAATGGTGGCGCCGCAATGAGCAGAATTTCCTGGTGTCGACTTAATTTCCAGGTTGAGTGTGTAGCCCCCGTTTTGGGCCCATTCCAAAACGGAGTTAAGGGAGGGTATACGCTCCTCTTTGAAGTTGGGGCTATGCCAAGATCCAGCATCTAAGCGTTTTAATTCATCCCACGTCCAGTCTGACGCTGCACCATGTTCGGTGGTCGTTCGGTCTAGCGTGGTGTCATGCATTAAAAAACCGATATCATCGGAGCTGAGTTTGACATCGCATTCAAACGCGCTAAATCCATGATGCGCCCCCAGTTTCAGTGCAGCCATGGTATTTTCAGGAGCAAGATGCCCTGCGCCGCGATGGGCAAACCAAAAAGGATAGGGCCAAGGTGTTAACATGGTTTTCTCCAAGGTTAAACTGTCGATTGTCAACCCCACAAGCATAAGGGTAGAGCCATGTGGGATAGCATAACGGATTGGTACAAATCTGTCTTTACATTTTTTAAGCGATATTCATCGCTCAGGCAAACATGAATGCACCGTTAATCATTCCTCCAATAGACAAAACTCTATCTTCATCTCATTCAATGGATGAGATGTCAAACCATCGATTGAGGGAAATTCCTTATAACTACACCTCTTTTTCTGATCGTGAGATCGTATGCCGTTTACTGGGGGATCGGGCATGGGAAGTCTTGAATCTCTTGCGCCAAGAGCGACAAACCGGTCGATCAGCTCGTATGTTGTATGAGGTTTTAGGTGATATTTGGGTGGTTCAGCGCAATCCGTATTTGCAGGATGATTTATTGGATAACCCCCGACGGCGATTTTTGTTGATTGAAGCATTGCAGCATCGATTGAAGGAGATTGAGCGCAGGCGGAATCCGCAGGGAGATGCTGCTCGAGATGCATTGGTCGGAGAATTGCTCACTAGCGCGCAAGCCTGCGTAGCGAATTTTGCTCAAACTTTTATTACTAGCGCAGCACTTCGTCGGCGCACGCAGCGAGTTTTAGGTAAACACACCGCGGCGGATAATGTGAAATTTGATGGGCTGTCGCGGGTTTCGCATGTCACAGATGCCACCGATTGGCGTGTGGAGTATCCCTTTGTGGTGTTGACACCCGATTCTGAGTCAGAGATGGCGGCTTTGGTCAAGGGCTGTATTGAATTGGGCCTCACCATAGTGCCTCGGGGTGGTGGAACGGGGTATACCGGCGGTGCTGTACCCTTAACGTGGAAAAGTGCCGTTATCAATACCGAAAAACTCGAGCGCATGACCGAAGTGGAATGGGTGTCGCTGCCTGGGTTGGAGCAACCTGTCGCGACGGTATGGTCAGAGGCTGGAGTGGTGACGCAGCGAGTGGCTGACGCCGCTGAACGTGCAGGTTATGTTTTTGCGGTGGATCCCACCAGTGCCGAAGCATCCTGTATCGGGGGCAATATCGCCATGAATGCGGGTGGCAAGAAAGCGGTGCTCTGGGGAACTGCCCTGGATAATTTGGCTTCCTGGAAGATGGTGACACCCGATGCCAAGTGGCTTGAAGTGGTGCGAGTAGGGCACAACTTAGGAAAAATTCATGATGTGCCTGAAGCCGTTTTTGAGTTGCGCTATTTTGATGCCGACTGCAAAGTGCTTGAGCGTACCGAGAAACTGGTGATTCCTGGGCATGTTTTTCGTAAAGAGGGTTTGGGTAAAGACGTTACTGATAAATTTTTGGCGGGTTTGCCTGGTATACAAAAAGAGGGATGCGATGGCTTAATAACCAGTGCGCGTTGGATTGTGCATCGTATGCCGGCTCACGCTCGAACAGTGTGTCTTGAATTTTTTGGCAATGCCAAGGATGCCGTTCCAGCCATTGTGGAAATCAAAGATTTCATGTTCGCAGAAATGCGCCAGCCGGGTGGCGCCATATTGGCAGGATTAGAGCACTTAGACGATCGCTATTTAAAAGCGGTTGGCTACAGCACCAAAAGTAAGCGCGGTGGAGCAGTTGCCTCCGGCTTGCCCAAAATGGTGTTGATTGGGGATATTGTTGGTGATGATGAAAACGCAGTGGCGCGCGCTTGCTCTGAGATGGTGCGACTGGCTAATACGCGCCAAGGCGAGGGCTTTGTCGCTGTGAGCGCTGATGCCCGTAAAAAGTTTTGGTTAGATCGCAAACGTACCGCCGCCATTGCAAGACACACCAATGCATTTAAGGTCAATGAAGATGTGGTGATACCTCTGCATCGCATGGGCGAATATACCAACGGCATAGAACGCATCAATATTGAGCTTTCTTTGCGCAACAAATTGCAGTTTCTGGATCGACTGCAGGCATTTTTTGAGAAGGGTTCATTGCCCCTGGGGCAGAGTGATGATGCCAGTGAAATTCCCAGTGCGGAATTGTTAGAAGATCGGGTTCAGCAAGGGTTGCAATGTATAGCTGAGATCGGCCGATTATGGCGGGGGTGGTTGCAAGATCTTGATACCCCTAAGTGGTTACACGAAGGGCTGGAGAGTGCGTCTACTGATGAGCATCAGCGCACGGTATTTGAGTTATTACAAGATGGAACTTGGCGTGCATCTTGGAAAATCCAGATTAGGCAACCCCTGCGAAATATATTCAGTGGTGCGGCCTTTGCGCCCATCTTGGACGAATGTCAGCGCATACATCAAGAGGTGCTGCGCGGACGCGTATGGGTCGCCCTGCACATGCATGCGGGTGACGGCAATGTGCACACCAATATCCCTGTGAATTCAGATAACTACGAAATGCTGCAAACAGCGCATGAGGCAGTTGCGCGGATCATGCAGCTTGCGCGCAGTTTGGATGGCGTGATTTCAGGTGAGCATGGCATTGGAATTACCAAATTAGAGTTTTTAACCGACTCCGAGCTGGAGGCTTTTGCGCAGTATAAGCAGAGGATTGATCCTGAGGGTCGATTCAACAAAGGTAAGTTACTGCGGGGGGGGCAAAATGG
>JAUMCS010000087.1:0-11582 GCA_032122355.1 Burkholderiaceae bacterium | reverse complement strand
GTTTTAAAATCAGCTATTTAACACTTCAAACAGGTACCGTCATGTTTATATCTGAAGCTTTCGCACAAACCGCACCGGCAGCCGCTCAAAGTGGCACGCAAAACAGCCTCATGAGTTTATTGCCTTTGGTGGTGATGTTTGTCGTGCTCTACTTTATTATGATACGCCCACAAATGAAGCGGCAAAAAGAGCACAAGGCTATGATTGATGCCTTGGCCAAGGGCGATGAAGTCGTGACATCCGGCGGGCTGATGGGTAAGGTAAGCAAATTAAGCGACTCCACGGTTCATCTTGAAGTGGCAGACAATACAGAAGTACAAGTTCAGCGCGCAGCCGTGACGCTGGTGTTGCCCAAAGGCACTCTCAAATAACATCCCCCCGCCCCCTTTTTTTTAGGCACTCATCATGAATCGCTATCCACTTTGGAAATATATCCTTATTGCTTTGATGGGTGCCATTGCCCTCATCTATTCTTTGCCCAATTGGTACGGTGAGTCCCCTGCAGTGCAGATTTCCAGCGCCAAAGTGACCTTGAAGTTAGATGCCTCGATGCAAGATCGGGTCTCGCAAATTTTGCAGCAGGCCAATATTTCTTCTGATCGGGTGCAGTTTGATGGCCAATCGGTTCGCGCGCGGTTTGCCGATACCGATACCCAAATCAAGGCGAAAGATGCGATTGCAAAGGCCTTAAACCCCGATGTTTCTAATCCCAGCTACATTGTGGCGTTGAATTTGCTCAGCAGTTCACCCGAATGGTTGACTCAGCTACGTGCTTTACCCATGTATTTGGGTTTGGATTTGCGTGGTGGCGTGCATTTTTTGATGCAGGTTGACATGAAGGGGGCGATCAAGCAGCAAATCGATGGCTACCAATCCGAGGCTCGCAACGCGTTGCGCGAAAAGCGGATACGCTTTACCGGGCTACAGCGCCAATCCGATGGTTTGGCGATCAGTTTAACGGATGCTGCCAGTTTGGCTGATGCACGTGATGTCCTGCGCGACCGTTTGCCCAATTTGGTCTGGTCTGAGGTTCCTGGGAGTGAAGCGGGCGTGCAATTGGTCGGGCGCCTCACGCCCAAGGCCATGAGTGACATCAGCACTCAGGCATTGGAGCAAAACATTGAAACTCTGCATAAGCGGGTGAATGAGTTGGGGGTGGCCGAGCCCTTGATTCAGCGTCAGGGAAGTGATAGGGTGATTGTGCAATTGCCCGGCGTGCAAGATACAGCGCGCGCCAAAGACATCATAGGCCGTACGGCGACTTTGCAGTTCCGCATGGTGGATCCTGCTGGGCCCGAAACCGTGCCCGTTCGGTTGTCTACTGGGGAAACCGTACAGCGCACAGTCTCATTAAAGCGTGAAGTGATTGCCACGGGTGAACAACTGGAAAAGGCCTCGGCCACGCTCGATCAAAACCAGCGCCCTGCCGTATCGGTGAATTTGAATGCCGTTGCGGGTCGCACGATGCGCCATATCACACGTGAAAATTTGGGCAAACCCATGGCCATTGTGTTGTATGAAAAAGGCAAAGGTGAGGCCATTTCAGTGGCCACCATACAAGGTGAATTTGGGGACCAATTTCAGATCACGGGTAACTTCACCCCACAGGAAACCGCAGATATAGCCCTTTTAACCCGAGCAGGCGCATTGGCTGCCCCCATGGAAATCATTGAAGAGCGTACCATTGGCCCGAGCTTAGGGGCAGAAAATATCAGCAAGGGCTTTAATAGTGTGATGGTAGGCTTTGCGGGCATCGCCTTGTTCATGTGTGTGTACTACCTTATGTTTGGTGTTTTTTCTTCCATTGCTTTGGGGTTTAATTTGCTGATGCTGGTGGCGGTGCTGTCGATGTTGCAGGCCACACTCACGCTGCCAGGCATTGCGGCTATTGCCCTGACTTTGGGTATGGCTATTGATGCCAACGTTTTGATCAATGAACGCATACGCGAAGAATTGCGCCTAGGCGTGCCTGCGCAAACCGCTATTCAAGTGGGCTATGACCGCGCGTGGGCGACCATTCTAGACTCCAACGTCACCACCTTGATTGCCGGTGTAGCCTTGTTGGCATTTGGCTCGGGGCCTGTACGGGGCTTTGCTGTCGTGCATTGCCTGGGCATACTCACATCCATGTTCTCGGCGGTGGTTTTTTCTCGAGGTTTAGTCAATCTCTGGTATGGGCGGCGCAAAAAGCTCAAAAGTATTTCGATCGGGCAAATCTGGCGTCCTGATTCGGATTCATCAGCTAAAAGCTAAACCCTATTTGAAAGGCTCTCGCCATGGAATTTTTTCGTATACACCGTGACATTCCGTTCATGCGCCATGCTTTGGTTTTGAACGCGATTTCTTTTTTCACATTTGCTGCCGCCGTTTTCTTTATCTTCAGCCGTGGCTTGCATTTGTCCATTGAGTTTACCGGAGGCTCAGTGCTGGAGGTGCGCTATGCCCAGGCGGCGGATATCGAGCGTAGCCGTCAATCTATTGAGGCTCTGGGGCTGGGTGAAGTACAAGTACAGAAGTTTGGCACATCCCGAGATGTACTGGTGCGCCTGCCCATCCGTGGTGATGTGGCGCCGGCTGAATTAACGGCTCGGGCATTTGAAGCTTTGTGTCGTGCCGAGTCTGGGCAGGTGCAAAAGCCTCAAGTCGAGGGTGCAAGGCCCCCAACCGGTAGCAGCTCGGTAGTCTGCGTGAATACCCAGGGTCAAGTACCGCTAGAGTTGGTGCGTACCGAATTTATTGGCCCTGCCGTGGGTTCTGAGTTGGCTCGTGATGGTGCCTTGGCCTTACTGGTTACCGTGCTGGGCATTATGTTGTACTTGGCTGTGCGCTTTGAGTGGAAGTTTGCGGTCGCCGGTATTATTGCCAACTTGCACGATGTGGTGATCATTCTTGGGTTCTTTGCTTATTTCCAGTGGGAATTTTCATTGCCGGTTTTGGCGGCTGTCTTGGCTGTGCTGGGTTACTCGGTGAATGAGTCGGTGGTGATTTTTGATCGGGTTCGTGAGATTTTTCGCAAGTTCCGCAAGCTCAGCACACCCGAAGTGATTGATAACGCCATCACCTCTACCATCAGCCGTACGGTGATTACCCACGGTAGCACCCAAATGATGGTGGTTTCTATGCTGCTATTTGGTGGCCCTACCCTGCATTACTTTGCATTGGCCTTGACCATTGGTATTTTGTTTGGTATTTATTCTTCAGTTTTCGTGGCCGCTGCCATTGCTATGTGGCTGGGGGTAAAGCGGGAAGATTTAGTACCGAGCCAAAGCAGCAGTAAACCGCATGACCCAAATGATCCTAATTCGGGGGCTATGGTTTAATTCAGTGCATGATCCGGTCTTCCGGATCAACAAAAAATTCATCTAGGATTAAAGCATCCGGCTCTTGACCTAGGCACCAAAATACCATTAACACAATGATTTTGATGTCATGAATATCAAGGCCGGCAGTGCCCGTTGCCATGGCCCGATCAATCACCATTTCACGCATGGGCACGGATAACAGATGAGCAGACTCCAAGAATTGAATAAAGCCGATGCATTCGCTACCCAACACTTCAGTTTCGGTAGTCGTATAAACGCGAATACTGTGGGGTGTTGGCGTGATGTCATAGCTATCAATATTCAGAGCAAGCCCATTCAACCAGCTCAGCGCATCGGCGATTTCTTCGCTTTCAAAGCCTACCGCTGATAATTTACGGCTCAATTTCTGTGCTTCTGGACAAGCGTCCGGTCGCCAGTAATTTTCATAAAGGTAAACAAGTACATCAAACATGGTTTGAATATACCGCAAGCAAAAGCCAAATGTGTATCAGGGTTATCATGCCCCTTTGAATGCGGGGGTTGTCGGACCGCTTACACGCCTTGGTACTAGATGGCTTCAAAGGGTTCATGCGCAGGTGACTTGAAAAACCTCGCGCCTACCGCCATCAACGCGAACCGCGCTCAGGCAACCTCCCCAAACACAGCCGGTATCCAGGGCCAATAAACGGGGTTGATTGATCAAGCCTAGCGTGCTCCAGTGCCCAAATGCCAGGGGTGTATGCGCCGTTTGGCGTGTCGGCAGATCAAACCAGGGTATCAACCCGGTGGGTGCGCTGGCAATGCTTTCTTTGACTTTAAAATCCATTGCGCCATCGGGCGTGCAATAGCGAATTCGTGTCAGTGCATTGACAATGCAGCGCCAGCGCTCGGAGCCTTGTAAATCATCATGCCATTTAACGGGCTGGTTGCCATACATGGTGTGCAGCCATGCTTGCCAGTTCTCGCTTTGTAATACATCGCTGACCTCTTGTGCGAAGGTTAAGGTTTGTGCTGCGCTCCATTGGGGCAGCACCCCCGCATGAACGCAAAGCCAGCCCTGAGTTTGCAGCGCCAGGGGGCAGTGGCGCAACCACGCCAGCCAATGGGCAGCATCGGGGGCATCTAAAATTTCTGCCAGCGTATCGGTGGCATGAAGCCGGCGTGCACCGGCTGCCACAGCCAGCAAATGCAAGTCATGATTGCCCAGCACGGCCTGAGCACTCGAGCCTAAACTTGCTAGCCTGCGCAAGGTTTTGAGCGAGTGTGGGCCCCGATTCACCATGTCACCTAGCACGGTGAGGCTGTCGCGCGAGGGCGAGAAGCCAATGCGCTCGAGCAGTCGCTCAAAAGGGCCATCACACCCTTGAATATCACCAATCAAATAATGCATGCCTAAATTCTGCTACGCTCATGGCTTGTGTAACACTTCGCTGGAAAAAATAATCCGGCTTTTTTATGGATATTCTTCTTTTATTGATTTTGATTTTATTTAACGGGCTTTTTGCCATGTCTGAAATGGCGCTTTCAGCCAGCCGTAAGGCCCGTTTGCAGGTGATGGTAGAGGCCCAAGAGCGCGGCGCGCAAGCCGCCATGGATTTGCACGACAACCCCACCAAGTTTTTATCTACCGTACAAATTGGCATTACATCTATTGGCATCTTAAACGGTATTGTGGGTGAGGCGGTGTTCGCCGTGCCTTTTGCTACGTGGATGCAGAGTTATTTTCCGATTAGCAAGTCGGTAGCCAGCATCAGTGCTACAGCATTAGTGGTATTGGTGATTACCTTTCTCACGATTATTTTAGGCGAACTGGTACCTAAGCGCATAGGCCAACTTCACCCTGAAACGGTGGCCCGATTTATTGCCCCGCCGATGGAGATGTTGTCGCTGTTGACGCGCCCCTTTGTGGCGTTTCTCATGGCTTGTACGCACACCGTATTGAGGTTACTGGGCTTAGAGGGGAGTACCGGTCCCAGTGTCACGGAAGAAGAAATTGCGGCCAGTTTAGAAGAAGGGTTGGAATCCGGTGTGATTGAGGAACAAGAGCATCAGATGGTGCGTAATGTGTTTCGCTTAGATGAGCGACAAGCCGTCTCGATGATGGTGCCGCGTGCGGATGTGATTTGGTTGGATGCAGAAGAGCCTGTGCAAAATTGGATACACACCATAGCCCGCACGGGGCGTAGCCGTTACCCCGTTTGTCGCGAGAGTTTATCGGATGTGCTGGGGGTATTGCTGCCGGGTAAGCTGCTGCCTTTGATGGAAGGGGGTGACATACCCCCGCTAGAGCAATACCTAGAGCCCCCTGTTTTTGTGCCTGAAACCTTATCGGGTATGGAGTTACTTGAGCAATTCCGAAGTGGGTCTTCGGGCTTGGCTTTTGTGGTCGATGAATATGGGCAAGTGCAGGGCTTGGTAACGTTGCGGGATGTGCTGGAAGCCATAACAGGTGAATTCAATGTGCCTGCCGATGGCGATTCTTGGGCGGTACAACGCGAAGATGGCTCATGGCTGCTAGATGGTTTAATACCCGCGACTGAATTGAAAGATCGCTTGGAAATGAAGGAAATACCCGATGAGAACCGTGGCCGTTACAATACTTTGGCGGGTATGGTGATGTTATTGCTGGGGCGTTTGCCGAAAACTGGCGATAGCGTGCAATGGGAGGGTTGGCGTTTAGAGGTAATTGACTTGGATGGTCGCCGAATTGATAAAGTTTTGGCGGTTCGTGTTTTGTTGTCACAGGAGAACTGATTTGTCGTTGTACTGCAATTTATTTTTCATTGACCCCCCTGTTCCTTAAGCAAGGGGCTAACCAAATGCAAGGCTATAAATCAAGCCGCCTAAGATAAGCTACGGTATACAAGTGGCGTAATCACTGGAGGGAGTGACTCTAAGTTTTCCTTTTTTGCATGCTACAGATATTGAATTATACAAAATTAAGGCTATTTCGTATTCTTCTGAATTGTCCGAAGCTGTAAACACAACTGGACGTCCATCAAACATTTGGGCACCAAGGCCGCTGAAACCACTCGTGGGTTCTAACCTTTTCCAATTAACCCATAAGCCGCCCGGGCTGAATTGACTTCTCCAGTAAAAGGCATTATCTCTCCCAATATGGGCAACGATCAATCTGCCTTTTGAATCTCGGGCAAGAACCATCTCTTTGGCATAACCATCAAAATCTGAATGCGCCACCCAAGCAAACCCCGTACAGGGTGTGGTCGCACTAGTATGGCGAATCTTACCACTCCCATCACCATTGTCATCTAACCAAAAACGCTCCTGACGACCGTCAGCGTTGAGTATTTCAAGCATACTATCCCATTTATCATAGCCATTAAACTGGGTAATCGGTCGCCCTCCATTTGCTAATCCTCTTTTAAAATAATTTGTGGGATTGCAACTTATAGGGCCGCCTCCGCCAGCATATACGGTTGATACTAAACATGAGAAAAGCGCCACATAAAAACTGAATTTGATGGTAAAGCAATTGATTTTGAATGTGTTAAATCTGAAAATTGAATTCAATGCTGTTTCCTCCGTTTAAATACTTAAAATATAATGCCTGAAAGATTTAAAATCTCGCCAACGGAACGAATGGCTGAATAAATCTGAACGGCTCAATGCAAATTGAGGGAAAAATTCACCCGTGATTTTGCAAAACTTGCAAAATTGGCAAACTAAAAAGCCTAAATTGTTCAAAATATCGGTGCCCAATCATGCGGGTCTTGACAAATAAATATCAACAACTAATGAATAATTCATGGGTGGCGAATTAGTTTACCAGCATAGAAATTTGACGAGATCCTGTGATTTTCATTTGAGGCAACCCATATCGTGGAATCAAACATAGTGATACCAGTGGTTGTTGAAATTCCTCAACATGCAACGAACATCCCCTCGGTCTTGAGCTACTTGGCTATCGCCGATCTACCGGTGGGGACTTTAGTGCGTGTGCCTTTGGGCAAAAGAGAAGTTTGCGGTATTGTTTGGGATAAAGACATAAATGCAGATGAGTGTGGAACCGATGCGACTAAACGACATATTGTTTCGGTACTCTCCGATTTACCCCCATTGGGTCGGACTTGGATCAATGTGGTTAAATTTATTGCGCAATACTACCAGCGTAGCGTAGGGGATGTGGCGTTAAGTGTTTTGCCGATTGAGTTACGCCAAACAGACACCGCAGCATTAACCAAAAGAATACTTCGATGGCAACAGAAACTGAAAAATAACTTGCTGCAACCGCGCAAAGTAGTAAGCTCGGAGGAGCTGCCCAACCTGAGTGAGGAACAAACAAAGGCTATTCAGATACTTGTAGCCTCTACGGAACTAGCAAGAAAAGGCTTCCCGATGCCACCGCATTTATTGCATGGCTCGACTGGCAGTGGCAAAACCGAGGTGTATTTGCGATTGGCCGCTGAAATCGTGAAGCGAGGCAAGCAAGTGTTATTTTTGGTTCCAGAAATCAACTTAACCCCGCAATTTGAGCAAAGGGTAATTCAGCGCTTTGGTAGTGACCATGTGGTTTCATTACATAGTGGTCTGACACCCGTTCAGCGTGCAAAAAATTGGATACAGGCTCATACTGGCCAAGCCGACTTAATTATCGGCACACGGCTGGCGATACTGGCGAGTATTCCTCGATTGGGGTTGATTGTGGTCGATGAAGAGCATGATCATTCTTATAAGCAGCAAGAAGGGGCGCGTTATTCAGCACGTGATGTAGCGGTTTGGCGAGCTCATTCCGAAAAAATTCCTGTGATTCTGGGATCAGCCACGCCATCTTTGGAGAGTTATCGTCATGCGCAAGAGGGGAGGTATGGTTGGATTCATATGCCCAGCCGCATTGGCAATGGGGCATTGCCTAAAGTGAGATTGGTAGACATGCATCTACAACCGCAGAGGGGTAAGGCTACTAGTATTTTATCCCCTCCCCTGCTGGCCGCTATCCATGAACGCATGAACCGACAGGAGCAATGCTTGTTGCTTTTAAATCAGCGCGGGTATGCGCCTGTGCTGCATTGTCATGCTTGTGGCTGGAAAAGTGCCTGCCCACATTGCAGTGCTTGGCGCGTATTCCATAAAAGTGATCGGACGCTACGTTGCCACCACTGTGGCGTGACCGATCGCGTACCCACGGCTTGCCCTGATTGCGGCAATTTAGATATTGGGGCCATAGGCAGAGGTACCGAGCAACTTGAGGAGCAATTGGCTACATTATTAGCAACACCCCATCAACCTCAGCCCAGAGTCTTGCGTATTGATGCGGATAGTACCCGACAAAAGGGTGCACTTGAGGCGCACTTGAATCAGGTTCATTCAGGTGAAGTAGACGTGTTAGTGGGAACACAAATGATCACCAAAGGACATGATTTTCGGCGGGTTACCTTGGTTGCTGCTATTAATCCCGATGGGGCCTTGTTCAGTAGCGATTTTCGTGCTGCTGAACGTTTGTTTGCCCTGCTCATGCAAGCTGCAGGGCGTGCCGGCAGGGATGCTGCACAGGCCAGTCAAAGCGAAATGCTCGTTCAAACTTGGCATCCCAACCACCCTTTATACGCCTCACTTCGTGAATACAACTATACGGCCTTTGCTCAGAGTCAGTTAAATGACCGTGCCATGGCTGGTTTGCCCCCTTTCTCATTTCTGGCATTGCTACGTGCGGAAGCACGACAAGCGCAAATAGCTAAAGACTTTCTAAAAGATGCTAAAGAAGCAGCGCAAGCGTGGTTAATTAATCAATCGTTGTCCAGTGATGTGCTGATGGTTTATCCCGCTGTGCCGCCCAGCTTAGCAAAAGTGGCTGGGGTGGAGCGTGTGCAAATGCTCATTGAATCAAGCTCACGTCCGATTTTGCAGAAGTTTTTGCATGCATGGAATCCGCAATTACATTTTTTACGATTGCAACATAAGGGACTTTTGCGTTGGGCGCTGGATGTTGATCCGTTGATGATTTAACTTAGTGCCAAGTCACAGACAGATTTATAATTTCACTGTAACTCAACTTAACATAGGGTTCATCGGGCACAGTCCATCCTTCAAAATATGACAATCGCTTCAAACAATACTCAATTGGGTTTACCCATGGTTTATTTGGTGGATGATGAGGATGTGGTGCGAGATGCCCTAGCTTGGTTATTGCGTACGCGGCGTTTATTGTCCGAGAGCTTTAATAGTGCGGAAGGCTTTGATGCCATGCTCTCACAATGCCATACTGATTGGCCTCATTCACCCTGTTGTTTGGTATTGGATGTCCGCATGCCCGGCATGAGTGGTCCTGAGTTATTTGAACGGCTTATCGCGCGGAGTCT
Organism: Burkholderiaceae bacterium; assembly: GCA_032122355.1. Lineage (GTDB taxonomy): Bacteria > Pseudomonadota > Gammaproteobacteria > Burkholderiales > Burkholderiaceae_C > RFTU01. The sequence continues at coordinate 1,963 of JAUMCS010000087.1, read as the reverse complement.
TACGTCTTTCATGCCTGTTATTTTTCTAACCGGGCACGGTGAAATTCCGATCGCAGTGGCCGCGATCAAAAAGGGAGCTTTTGATTTTGTCGAGAAACCTTTTTCTGATAACCATTTGGTGGATCGGATAGAGGAAGCCCTCAAAGCCAGCGCGCAAGCACTGCAGTTAAAATTATCCAAAAAAGCACTATCCGCCGCCATCAGTGAACTAACGCATCGTGAATCTAGCGTTATGCATTTGATTGCACAAGGGCTGACCAATAAAGAAATTGCCAATCAGTTAGACATCAGTGTCAGAACCGTTGAGGTCCATCGCGCTAGGGTTTTTGAAAAACTGGATGTCAAATCGGCTGTGGATTTGGTCAATGTTCTACGAGATCAAGCATGGGGGCCCCCATCCTTGATGAAGAACTCAGCATGATAGGCGGTGAATTTGACTTGATTGACCGTTTTTTTAAACGATCATCAACTCATCATAATCGTGAATTGGCTTTGGGCATTGGTGATGATTGCGCCTTGTTAAATCATTCAGCGCAAACTCAATGGGCGGTAAGTACCGATATGTTGGTAGAAGGCAGACACTTTTTGTCTACTGTCGCCCCCGAGCGATTAGGCCATAAGGCTTTGGCCGTTAATTTAAGTGATTTGGCCGCCTGCGGCGCACAGCCCAGTGTATTTTTCTTGGCCTTATCCATGCCCAACCCAGATGAGGCTTTTTTGCAAGCATTTTCTCAAGGGATGTTTGCGCTGGCTGATGTCATGCAAGTGACCTTGGCTGGTGGCGATACCACAGCAGGGCCTCTGTCAATTTGCATCACTGTGATGGGTCGGGTTCAAACGGGTATGGCTTTGCGGCGTGATTCGGCTCAACCCGATGATGAGGTGTGGGTAAGTCACCCCGTTAACAGCGGGATTGGCGATGCCAGATTGGCATTAGAGGTATTTCGTGGGACGTGCAGCTTAGCACAGGCTGACTTTGCGACAACCCGTGATCGGCTTGAGTTGCCAAGTCCTCGGGTGCAATTAGGGCTGGCACTGAAGGATGTTTCGCGGTGCGCAATTGATCTGAGCGATGGTTTATGCGGCGATTTAAACCATATTCTAAAAGCCAGTCAGGTGGGCGCTGAAATATTTCTTGGGCAAATACCCCGTAGTGGTGCAATGCTTAGCCAACCGCTCGATCGACAACATCAATTTTTGTTAGAGGGTGGAGACGATTATGAGCTGCTGTTTACAGCTGCACCCCAGCATCATTTGCGGATTCGTGAATTGGCTGCGCAGTTAGGGTTGGGTATCAGTTGTATCGGGCGCATCACGGCACAGCCCGGCCTGAAAATTTGGAATGAGCAAGGTCAAGCCTTAATGACTCGTTACGCCTCTTTTGACCATTTCCAGACTTCACGCTGGGGATTGGATGAGTCATGAATTTTGATTTCATGTGGGGACATCCGGCTCGTTGGCTGGCGCTGGGCATGGGCAGTGGCTTAGTCCGTTTTGCACCCGGCACCGTGGGCACCCTCTGGGCCTGGGCATTGTTTTTATTGCTCAGTGTTTTTTTGAATGATGCAACATGGTTATGGCTGATAGGGCTTGGCTTTTTCGTCGGTTGCTGGGCTTGTTCCCGCACAGCCCATGAGCTTTGTCAAATGGATCCATCTTGTATCGTTTGGGACGAAATTATCGCGTTCTGGATGATTTTGTGCATGATTGCACGATTGATACTGATTTGGAAATCCATATTCCCGATCAGTATGTTGATCAAGTTACCGAACGGTTGGTTTTATATACCCGGCTCGATCATTGCAAGGACGAGGAAGATCTTCAAAAATTTCATACCGAATTGGAAGACCGTTTCGGTCCGGTGCCAGATTGCGTGGAAGATTTATTTGCGACTGTTCGTTGCAGAAAGCTGGCGGTTGAACTTGGATTTGAAAGAATGACGCTCAAGAACAACACATTGAGA
>JAUMCS010000086.1:0-23056 GCA_032122355.1 Burkholderiaceae bacterium | reverse complement strand
GCGTGACTTCTTCGCCCGCGAAAACAACCGCCCCCAAGACGCACCCGCACGCATCTCCACCCTGCGCGACAAATTAGCTGAACTTCAACAATGCGGCATTAATGAAGTTGTCATCACCCGCTTTAATCGCGCCTTTGCAAACCTCAGCCCACTGGCGTTTGTGCAACAAATCATTCAAACCCAACTCCAAGCACACTATGTACTGGTGGGCGATGACTTTTCCTTTGGTGCCAAACGCGCCGGCAACTATGCCATGCTCGATGCCTATGGCGATACCTACGGCTTTGATGTAGCCCGCATGATGAGCTATGAAGTACATGGCTTGCGCGTGTCTAGCTCAGTCTTGCGCAAAGCCCTAGCCGACGGGGATTTAAAAATGGCTGCGGCATTACAAGGCCGGCCCTATATGGTCTCGGGGCACGTGATTCACGGGCGCAAGCTCGGACGCACACTAGGTGAAAGCAGCACGAGCAAGCATGATGGGTTTCGCACCCTCAACATCGCCTTTAGGCATACCCAACCCGCCCTCAAAGGCATTATCATTGCTCGCGTACACGGCCTAAGCCCTGAGCCCCTATCCGCCATTGCCAGCCTGGGCACACGCCCTGCTGTCGAAAATAATGGCCACGTATTACTCGAAGTGCATTGCCTTGATTGGCCACTCGAATTGGAAGCAGCCTACGGTCAATTGGTGCAAATTGAGCTATTACATAAACTGCACGATGAACGCCCCTACCCCAGCCTTGAGCAACTCACCCAAGGCATCGCACAGGACATTGAAGATGCCAAAGCTTGGTGGCGCACCATGGCACCGTAAAATCTACTAGGCTTGCACCCAATCACGCGGCTTCAAAAACACCTCGTACAACTGGGCTTCTGGCGAACCGCTTGCTGGCTTCCAGTCATAGCGCCATTTCACCAATGGCGGCATGGACATCAAAATACTTTCCGTACGCCCGCCCGATTGCAGCCCAAACAAAGTTCCACGATCAAAAACCAAGTTAAATTCCACATAACGGCCACGGCGGAAAGCTTGAAAATCCCGTTCTTGCTCGGTATAAGATAAAGTTTGACGCTTACCCATAATGGGCAAATAGGCTGCTAAAAAAGCATCCCCGACGGCCTGCGTCATAGCAAAACTTTGCTCAAAACCGAGCTCAGAAAAATCATCAAAAAATACACCGCCAATGCCGCGCGGCTCTTGACGATGCTTCAAATAAAAATAATCATCACACCATTTTTTGAAGCGTGGATAAAGCTCAGTACCAAACGGCATCAGCGCCTGCTGACACGTTTGATGGAAATGCACGGCATCTTCCTCAAAACCATAATAAGGCGTCAGGTCCATCCCCCCACCAAACCAAAATACCGGTGCCTTTCCCTGCGGACGAGCCATAAAGAAACGAACGTTCATATGCACGGTAGGCACATAAGGATTGTGCGGATGCAGCACCAATGAGACTCCCATCGCCTCAAAAGGCGCACCGGCTAACTCGGGCCGGTGTTGCGTAGCTGATGCAGGCATGGCTTTGCCTTGAACATGGCTGAAATTACATCCCCCACGCTCAAATACCCGCCCCTGCTCGATCAAACGGGTAATACCATCGCCCTGCAAGGGCTCGTGCGCATCCCGAGCCCAGGTATCGCGAAGGAAAAAGCCACCCTCTATGCGCTCAAGGGCGGAAATAATGGTTTCTTGCAAATGCAAAAAATAGCCCCGAACAGGGGTCACATCTAAAATCGCCACATCATTACTCAAAATTTCACTACTTTCGAATTCAATTAACGATGTTTGATGGCACGCCAGCCGATATCGGTACGGTACTGTGCTCCTTCAAACCGAATAGATTGCGCAGCTTCATAAGCACGTTGCTGTGCTTGCAATACGGTTTCGCCCAATGCCGTGACACACAATACGCGTCCACCGCTAACCACCACCGATGCATCCTCACTTTGCACCGTTCCGGCATGAAATACCTTGCAATCAGGCGTTTCGACCGGAATGCCTGAAATCAATGCACCCTTTTGGGGGATTAAGGGATAGCCCTCTGCGGCCATTACCACACCCAAGGCAGCCCGCCTATCCCACTGTAAATCGGCCTTATCCAAGGTACCCGAAGTAGCATCCATCATCACATCCACCAAATCGCTTTTGAGGCGCATCATAATAGGCTGCGTTTCAGGGTCACCCATACGCGTATTGAACTCTAGCGTTTTGGCCTGCCCGTGCGTGTCAATCATTAACCCCGCGTACAAAAACCCTACAAAAGGCATACCATCTTTCTTCATGCCTTCTATAGTGGGCAGGATGATGTCACGCATCACATGAGCATGCACATTGGGCGTTACGACGGGAGCCGGCGAATAGGCCCCCATGCCACCGGTATTGGGCCCCACATCGCCGGTCATCAATCGCTTGTGGTCTTGACTGGTCACCAAGGCTTGCACATTTGTGCCATCACTCATCACAATGAAGCTAGCCTCTTCGCCCTCTAAAAACTCCTCAATAACAACACTTGCTCCCTGAGGATTGTGCTGCACACCTAAGGTGTTGTCGAGCAACATAAAATCAATGGCCTCGTGCGCTTGGGCCAATGTGGTTGCCACCACCACACCCTTGCCAGCAGCTAAACCATCAGCCTTGATCACAATCGGTGCGCCCAATGCATCAACATAATCATGAGCAGCTTGTGCATCGGTAAAAGCCTCATAGGCGGCTGTTGGAATCGCATGGCGCTTCATGAATGCCTTAGCAAAAACTTTCGAGCTTTCTAACTGAGCCGCAGCCTTGCTGGGGCCAAAGATACGCAAACCTTCCGCCTGGAAAGCATCCACCACACCCGCCGCTAAAGGCGCTTCAGGGCCCACCACGGTCAAACCCACTTTGTTGGCTTTGGCAAAAGTAATGAGTTCGGATATATCGTTGACGCCATTGAAGGGAATATTCTCAAGCAAAGGCTCGTACGCTGTACCGCCGTTGCCAGGTGCTACAAATACTTTGCCCACGTTAGGGCTTTGCGCCAATTTCCAGGCCAGCGCATGCTCACGCCCACCGCTACCAATCACCAAAATTTTCATGATGTACCATCCTCGTGGATCGCAGCATTGTGAAACACCGCCTGCGTGTCGTCTAAGTCTTCTAAAATATCCAGTAATTTTTGCATACGTAAGGCATTCTCACCGTTTAATTCAATGGTGTTTTCGGGGCGCATCGTTACCTCGGCTACTTCGGGTTGTAGACCTGCAGCCACCAGTGCTGCTTGCACCGCAGCCATATCTCCAGGGGACGTCAACACCTCAATAGCGCCATCATCATCCACCAATACATCCTCAGCCCCCGCATCCAAGGCCACCGTCATCACAGCATCTTCACTCGTACCTGGGGCCAATATCAACTGACCGCAATGCTTAAATTGGAAAGAAACTGAACCCTCTGTGCCCAAATTGCCGCCGTACTTTGAAAATGCATGGCGCACTTCAGCCACCGTGCGTACACGATTATCGGTCATGCAATCGACAATCACGGCTGCACCACCAATACCATAGCCCTCGTAACGAATTTCCTCGTAGGTGACGCCTTCTAAATTTCCTGTGGCCTTGTCAATGTTGCGCTTGATATTATCTGCGGGCATATTCGCCGCCTTGGCTTTATCAATGGCCAAACGCAAGCGGGGGTTCATATTCACATCACCGCCGCCTGCGCGCGCAGCCACAATAATTTCTCGCGTCAAGCGAGTCCAAATCTTACCCCGTTTTTCATCTTGCCGCCCTTTGCGGTGTTGAATATTGGCCCATTTTGAATGACCCGCCATGCCTAAGGCTCCTTTACGTTATTGGAATCTTCCGAATCTAGTAACCGACAAATACTCAATATTTCAGCCCTGACATCATCCATCGTTTGAATCAGCAGTGGTGCTAGAGGTTTAGCCGCGGACCTATTGAGCATAAGATTTGCACTATGTTGATTCAATGTGCTTACCAGCTGTTCATGTCTGCCCGATAAGTTGAGCTTATTGCGCGCTCCGCTGATGGTAAAACCCTGATCATAAAGCAGTTCACGTATTCGCCTAATCAGCAGTACCTCATGATGCTGGTAATACCGCCGATTACCACCCCGCTTCATGGGCCGTAGTTGCGTAAACTCTTGCTCCCAATAGCGCAAAACATGCGCCTTCACCGCACACAACTCACTGACTTCACCAATCGTGAAATAACGCTTAGAGGGTATTGGAGGCAAACCAGTGCTCATATCAACCACACTTTAGAACAAGTGTCAAAAATAAATCAATCCGATTATATTAAGGGCCATCCATCTTCGAATACATCCGTAGGCTTACCCTGAACATGATCTTTCAATTTGGCACTTGCATGAAAGGTAACCACTCTGCGAGCACTGATAGTAGCGGCCTGTCCGGTACGCGGATTACGACCTGGGCGCGCCACCTTATCATGCAGTGTAAAGTTACCAAAACCCGCCAATTTGATATCCTCACCCGCAATTAACTTTTGGCACAGCACATCAAAAAACAAATCCACCAACTCACGCGCCTCACGCTTACTGATACCGAGCTCGGCATAGATTTGATCGGTTATTTCCAGTTTGGTCAATGAGGATGTCACCAACGAGTCAATCATAATGCCACTCATGTCATTAGCCCCTTAAACGTATGTTCAATGCCTGAGATAAATGTTGCAACAGCACGGCGATCTGTTCGTCCACCCGTTCATCCGTTAACGGAACGGAAGGATCTAGCCATTCAGTCCGAATAGCCAAGCTGCGCTCACCTGATGCCAAATCGGATGCTACTCCTAATTTGGGTTTATACACATCAAATAATTCTGTGCTACGCATAAACAAACATGAACTTTGGCTGATAGCATCCCTTAGCATTTGATAATTCACATGCTCGGGCACGACCAATGCCAGGTCTCGCCATACGGGTTGTTGCCTTAACACCTGCTGGTATTGTGCAACCGTATCATACAATACGGCATCCAAGGCTAACTCTAGCAATAGGGGTGCCTGAGGCAAATCATAAGTCTGCTTCCAGCGCGGATGCAACTCACCTATCCAACCCACTACTTGATGGTCCACACGAATGCGAGCACTACGCCCGGGGTGTAGTGCAGGATGTTCGGGGCAATCGCCATGGCCGGCAGGCTCAAATGTCGCTTGCACACGGTTGAGCAATGCCTGTAAATCACCCTTCATATCGAAAAAGTCTACACCACGAGCAGTCGCTCCCCATTGCAGGGCTTCAGCAGACCCATAAGCCAGTGCTGCCAAACGCAAAGGCTGGGCAATACCAGCCACGCTGAAGGCAGAATCCGTAACACCCGCATCTCGCAGAAACACACGGCCAACCTCGAACAATCGCACTCGTTGGCTTTTATGCGCCAAATTATGTTTCAAAGCCTGCAATAAACCGCCGAGCAAACTTGATCGCATCGAGTTATGTTGCGCAGCAATCGGGTTGAGCACCTTGATAGGGTTGTCATTACCCGCCAAATCTTTTTCGGTTTGATCGTCAATAAAACTGAAGTTGATCGTTTCTTGGTAACCCAAGGCCGCCATGCGATGCTTAATGGCATGCTTGGTGCGAACGCCTTCGGGTTGTGGCAGCATTTGAATGGGGCCCAGCGCAGGCGTATGGGGCAGATTTTGAAAGCCCACTACCCGCACGACCTCTTCGATCAAATCCTCTTCAATGCGCAAATCAAAACGCCATGAAGGAGGAGTTACCGTCAAACAATCGGTTCCCTGCACGTATGACAAGCCCAAACCATCAAACACTGCTGCACACTGGGCTAAAGTCACGGGCATACCTAATACTTTACTGGCCCTAGCGATACGCAATGTCACGGGCTGGCGTTCAGGTAGGTGAGTTGTTTGATCATGGATGGGGCCGGTCTGACCCCCACAGATTTGCAGTACCAAATCCGTCATTCGCTCTAAGTACTCAACGGTTGAGGCAGGATCGACACCACGCTCAAAACGATGCCCCGCATCCGTTGAAAAATGGTATTTTCTTGATCGGCCTGCAATGGCTGATGGGAACCAAAATGCCATTTCAAGAAACACATCTTGGGTGTGATCATCCACCGCAGTGCGGTCGCCGCCCATGATGCCTGCAAGCGCCTCTATGCCCTGATTATCAGCTATCACACCTACCGAGGCATCTAGCTGAACCTCCATACCATTGAGCAAATAGGCTTTTTCATCGGCCTTGGCCCAACGTACCTGAAGGCTGCCTTGCAACTGTTTCAAATCATAGATATGGGAAGGTTGCCCATACTCAAACATCACATAATTGGAAATATCCACCAAAGCACTGATACTGCGCTGGCCGCAACGCGCCAAACGCTGCACCATCCAAGCAGGTGTAGGTGCCAGCGCATTGATACCCTTGATCACACGGCCTGAAAACCGCCCACACAAATCAGGGGCTTGGATATCCACCGCTAACTTTTGATCATGCTGGGGCGCAATTGGCGTTAGCTTGTGGGTTTTCAAAGGGGTACCCGTCAAGGCAGAAACTTCACGAGCAATCCCATAAACACTCAAACAGTGAGCCAAGTTGGGCGTGAGTTTGAGGGTGAACAAGGTATCATCCAAAGCCAATATCTGACGGATATCGGCCCCCAGCTCCACCTCGGGCTGTAACTCCATCAAACCACCCTGATCATCTCCCAAACCCAATTCTTTGCTTGAGCACAGCATACCAAAGCTCTCAAGGCCACGCAGCTTACCCACCTTGATCACAAAGGGCTTGCCATCAGGCCCTGGGGGCAATTCAGCTCCGACCAAGGCCAAGGGTACTCGGATGCCAGGGCGCGCATTGGGGGCACCGCACACAATTTGCAGCAAACCATCAGCACTATGGGCACCAGCATTAACCTTACATACTCTCAAGCGATCTGCATTAGGGTGCTGTTGGGCTTCCACAATTTCAGCCACTACGATACGGCTAAAAGCCGGTGCTACGGGTTGAAGCTCTTCTACTTCTAACCCCGCCATGGTCAACACATCAGCTAATTGGGACGTTGATAAGGCAGGGTCACAAAATTCACGTAACCAAGATTCAGGAAATTGCATAGGCGTAGAATCAAATAAATAATTGATATTTCAATGGGATGGCTGCGGGTGCGTTGGCAGTGAGTTAGTTGAACTGCGACAAAAAGCGCTGATCACCTTCAAAAAACAAACGCAAGTCATCCACACCGTAGCGTAACATCGTCAAGCGATCCGGGCCCATACCAAAAGCAAATCCGATGTATTGCTCGGGGTCTAAGCCAAAATTACGTACCACTTGCGGGTGTACTTGCCCTGAACCTGCCACCTCTAGCCAACGTCCTTTCAAGGGGCCATGAGCAAAGGCGATATCTACCTCAGCGGAGGGTTCGGTGAAAGGAAAGAAACTAGGGCGGAAACGTATTTCCAATTCGTCGGTTTCGAAAAAGTTCCGGAAAAAATCAGCAAACACCGCTTTCAAATCTTTGAAGCTCACATTTTGCCCAATCCACAAACCCTCACACTGATGGAACATCGGGGAGTGCGTAGCATCGCTATCGACCCGATATGTTCTGCCCGGGGCAATCACCCGTATATCGGGTATGGGCTGGCCCGCCTGTAATTTGGCTTGGTGTTGTTCAACGTGTTGCTTGGCATACCGGACTTGCATAGGGCTGGTGTGCGTGCGCAACAAATAGGGTGTTTCATCGGCACCGTTCATATCCACATAAAAAGTGTCGTGCATAGAACGTGCAGGGTGATCAGCCGGGGTATTCAAAGCCGTGAAGTTAAACCAATCATTTTCAATTTCGGGGCCATCGGTAACGGCAAATCCCATAGAAGCAAATAAAAGCTCCATCCTCTCGAGCGTGCGCGATACAGGGTGCAGGCCACCTGAACCTCTTTGTCGGCCAGGCAAGGTAACATCAAGCGCCTCAGCCTTGAGTTGCGCCTGTAGCTCAGCCTGCGCCAATTCAAATCGACGCTGGGCTAAAGCCGCTTCAATTTGCTGCTTAACGGCATTGATTTGTGCCCCACGGGCTTTTTTCTCATCAACAGGCAATGCAGCCAAAGACTTCATAGCATCGGTAATACAGCCCGATTTACCCAAATAACGAGCCTTGGCATTTTCAAGGTCGGTGGCGGTTGTTACTGCTGCAAAATCAACCTGGGCTGCTTGCGCCCAATTTTCATAGTTACTCATGAATGAGTCGCTCATCGTACGTTTGCCAAATAAAAAAGGCCGTCACCTTGGGGGCAACGACCTCGTCAAAGCATAAACCTGCTCATCAAAACCAGCGCCGCAGAACAGCGCCAGTTGAATCATTAGGCTGCTAGTTGGGCCTTCACCTGTGCAACAATGCTGCCGAAAGCGGCAGGATCATTCACAGCCATATCAGCCAGAACCTTGCGATCCAAACCAATATTGGCTTTTTTCAGGCCAGCCATAAAACGGCTGTACGTTACACCCAACTCACGCGATGCTGCATTAATACGTGCAATCCAGAGTTGACGGAACACACGTTTTTTCGCGCGACGGTCACGATAGGCATATTGACCAGCCTTCATCACCGCCTGTTTGGCGATACGAAATACATTTTTACGGCGACCGCGGAAACCTTTAGCGAGAGCTAAGACTTTTTTGTGACGAGCACGTGCGGTAACACCACGTTTGACGCGAGGCATAGTTTATCCTTTCCTTACAGACCAGCAAATGGCAACATCTGAGCCATATGGCCCATATTGGTTTCATGCACGTTAACAGCGCCCCTTAATTGACGTTTGTTTTTCGTGGTCTTTTTGGTCAGAATGTGGCGTTTAAATGCCTGACCGCGCTTCACGGTACCACCCGGACGCACGCGAAAACGCTTTTTCGCACTGCTTTTGGTCTTCATTTTGGGCATGATTGCTCCTTTTGTTATACACCCTTGCAGGCGATCTAGAAATCCCACTCTAGATTCTTGTTGGCCCACAACGGCTTTTCATCGAGCAAGATGTTGGTGACCGAACCAACACCCTGTCGAATACCGGTATTTTAAACTGGACTAGCGCTTTTTAGGTGCCAGTATCATGATCATTTGACGCCCTTCTAACTTGGGCATGTTTTCAACAACTGAAACATCGGCCAGTTCATCACGAATTTTTTCTAACAAGCGCATTCCGATGTCTTGGTGAGTGATTTCACGACCGCGAAAACGTAATGTTACTTTCCCTTTGTCACCATCTTCTGCAATAAACCGACGCAAGTTGCGCATTTTAACCGCATAATCCGCATCATCAGTACCAGGGCGGAATTTAACTTCCTTGATTTCAATGACCTTTTGCTTAGACTTAGCTTCAGCAGCCTTTTTTTGCTCTTGGTATTTAAATTTGCCGTAATCCACCAAGCGACAAACGGGTGGGTCAACTTGGGCGGTAATTTCAACCAAATCAACATCATAATCAGCAGAGAGCTTCAGAGCATCTTGTACTGACATAATCCCTAGGGATTCATTCTCAGGGCCTATGAGCCGCACTTGAGGTACGGTGATTTCACGATTGAGCCTGTGTTTGCGCTCGACATTAGGAGTCCGGCGATCAAGAAAAGTAGCGATGGTAATTACCCTTTCAATAAGTGATGAAAAATTGCAAAAAGTAGCTCCTAATCAACTTAAGCAGCCTAAGAATTTGTTTGGGCACCCTGAACCAGGCGGACCAAATCAGATACCGACATAACGCCTAAATCTTGATTGCCTCGGGCCCGCACAGCAATTTGCTGATTGGCGGTTTCTTTGTCGCCAACCACCACGATGTAAGGGACTTTTTGCAACGCGTGCTGGCGTATTTTATAAGTGATTTTATCGTTTCGCAAATCAAAATCGACCCTAACGCCTTGTTTCTGCAACATTTGTGCGACGTTTTGAGCATATTCAGCATGCGCCTCGGTAATACTCAGCACCACAACTTGCAGCGGAGCAAGCCAATTGGGCAGCGCACCGGCATGCTGTTCAATCAAAATACCAATAAACCGCTCTAAACTCCCCAAAATCGCTCGATGCAACAATACAGGGGCTTTACGCTCACCCGTTTCAGCGACATACTCAGCCTCTAGGCGCTGGGGCAGTGAAAAATCAACCTGAATGGTGCCGCATTGCCACTGCCGCCCCAGGGCATCTTTGAGAGTGTATTCAATTTTAGGGCCATAAAATGCCCCATCCCCAGGTGCTATCACAAACTCGCACCCAGAGTTTTGCAAACTCTGCATCAAAGCCTGCTCGGCTTTATCCCATAAATCATCGGAGCCAATGCGCTGCTGTGGGCGCATAGCCACTTTGTAGAGTATCTCGGTGAAACCGAAATCCGCATAGACCTTTTGCAACAAGGCTGTGAAGGCATTGCACTCGGGCAGGATTTGATCTTCGGTGCAAAAGATATGTCCGTCATCTTGTGTAAAGCCACGCACACGCATAATGCCATGCAAACCACCAGAGGGTTCATTACGATGGCACTGACCAAATTCACCGTAACGCAAAGGCAAATCTCGGTAGCTTTTGATACCCTGCTTATAAATTAAAATATGCCCGGGGCAATTCATAGGCTTGAGTGCGTAGTCGCGTTTTTCGCTTTCCGTCGTGAACATATTGTCACGATACTTATCCCAATGCCCTGTTTTTTCCCAAAGCGTTTTATCCAAAATTTGTGGGCCTTTGACCTCTTGGTAGCCGTTATCTTGATAAACGCGCCGCATATACTGCTCAACCTGCTGCCAAATCGTCCAACCTTTGGGGTGCCAAAATACGACGCCTGGCGCGTGGTCGTCCACATGAAATAAATTCAACTCCCGGCCGAGCTTACGGTGATCTCGTTTTTCAGCCTCTTCGATGCGTTTGAGGTATAGCGCTAAATCTTCTTTGGTGGCCCATGCCGTACCATAAATACGTTGCAGCATTTCATTGCGATGATCACCCCGCCAATACGCACCGGCTACTTTGGTTAGCTTGAAGTGCTTGAGCTTACCAGTTGAGGGTACATGAGGTCCACGGCATAGATCTTCAAACTCACCTTCACGATACAAACTCACCTGCTCACCGACGGGTATGCTGCCGATAATCTCGGCTTTGTAAGCCTCACCCAAACCTTTGAAATAATCTATGGCCTGATCACGCAGTAAAACTCGGCGCACAACTTTTTCATCCTTGCGTGATAATTCCAGCATGCGATTTTCAATGGCAATCAAATCCTCCGGAGTGAAAGGCCTTTTGTAGGAGAAGTCATAATAAAAACCGTCTTCTATGGTTGGGCCAATGGTCACTTGCGCCTCTGGAAACAATTGTTTAACCGCGTAAGCTAATAAATGCGCTGTCGAATGCCGAATAATCTCTAGACCCTCAGAATCTTTATCGGTAATGATAGCTAATTCGGTATCAGAATCTAAATAAAAACCCATATCTACCAAACGGGCGTTTTCGGCATTACCCACACGAGCGGCAATCGCATTTTTTGCCAAGCTGCTACTAATAGACGCAGCTACTTCAGCTACTGATAGGGGCTGAGAAAATTGTCGCCCTGATCCATCAGGCAGGGATATGGTAAACATAAATAAACTCCGAATCTAAAATTTACAATTGAGCATCAGGATCAACACGCCTAGCACCATTAAAACGGCTTGCCCAATACGCCTGGCTCATGTCCTCTAGGCGAACCCGAAAGCCTCTACGTGGGGCATGAATAAACCGGTTATCACCGGCATAAATTCCAACGTGAGAAAAGGCTCTTTGCATGGTATTAAAAAACACCAAATCTCCAGGCTGCAAATTATCACGCTCTACAACTTGAAGCTCATTATACTGAGCTTGCTCTCGGGCACTGTGCGGCAATTTAACACCCAGTGCCAGATTAAATATGTACCGAGTAAAACCACTGCAATCGAAACCATGATTATGATTTCCTCCGCCCCAAGTATAGTTCACATCCAAAAAATTGAGTGCAGCCAATACCGCCTCAGTGGCTTGGTTTTTAATTTGCCCCAATGTTTGCGTGACCGAATCGCCTATGGTGGCTTCCTTAGCCGGCGCATATTGGGCTGATTGAGCATGCGTTAAACCAGAGCCGAGTAAGCTTAAAAACAAAACAAGGTGGCGCAAATTCATAACAACACAGCGAATATGATTTTTACCCAAATACAGCACTACAAAACCTCAGAAGCATAATCAGCTAAACGGGAACGCTCACCCCTGGCTAAAGTGATGTGACCTGAATGCGCCCAGCCTTTAAAACGGTCTACGGCAAAAGTCAAACCCGATGAACCCTCTGTTAAATACGGAGTATCTATCTGTGCTAAATTACCCAAACAAACAATTTTGGTTCCCGGACCAGCACGAGTAATCAGCGTTTTCATTTGCTTAGGTGTTAAGTTCTGTGCCTCATCAATAATCACGAATTTATTCAAAAATGTACGACCACGCATAAAATTCAGGCTTTTGATTTTTATTTTGCTGCGCACTAATTCTTGCGTTGCCGCCCTACCCCACTCACCACTGCTATTGTCTGATTTGGATAAAACCTCCAAATTATCATCCAATGCGCCCATCCAGGGCCCCATTTTTTCCTCTTCAGTACCGGGCAAGAATCCGATATCTTCTCCCACAGGAACGGTTACACGAGTGACAATAATTTCAGAATAACGACGATCATCCATCACTTGCGCCAAACCGGCAGCTAAGGTCATGAGTGTTTTACCCGTACCTGCTGTGCCGGTTAAGGTAATAAAATCGCAATCCGGGTCCATAAGCAAATTCATCGCAAAATTTTGCTCACGGTTGCGAGCTGTCACACCCCAAATGGCATTTTTATGGTGAGTATATTCACGCAGAGTTTTTAATACTGCCGATTTACCGCTGATTTCCACTACACGTGCGTGTAGTGGCGGCACTCCTGGGGCATCAAGGAAAACAAATTGGTTGATAAGCAAATCCGACACCATGGGGCCAATAATCCTGTAAAAGGTTTCCCCATTTTGTTGCCAACTTTCCACACCCTTGCTGTGGTACTCCCAAAAATCAGCGGGCAGCGGCAATACACCGGTGTAGAGTAAATCGCCATCTTCCAGCGTTTTATCATTGAAGTAATCTTCAGCAGGCAAACCCAAGGCCCTAGCCTTGATGCGCATATTGATATCTTTGGACACCAATACCACTTCACGCGATGCCATCTGCCCCTGAAGGGCCTGCACCACACCCAAAATTTGGTTATCTGCTTTACCCTGGGGCAAGCCCACAGGTAGACGCACATCTAGCAAGGTGGTTTGGAAAAATAGTTTCCCAGTGGCCTCTTTATGACCCGTTTTGCTCAACAAAATACCTTGGGAGGGGTCTTGCAATTCATTGGCGGCCAAGGCATCAAGCTGACGACTGACTTGGCGAACATTGCGTGAAACTTCACTCATGCCTTTTTTGTGGCCGTCTAACTCTTCCAAAGTGATCATAGGCAAATACACATCGTGCTCTTCGAAGCGAAAGATCGACATGGGGTCATGCATTAAAACGTTGGTGTCTAGAACGAATAGCTTGGGTTGCTGAGCAGACTTGGCTTTAGGCTTAGCCGTGACAGTGGTTTTCACTTCGGGCTTTTCAGGCGCTTGTACAGCAGCACCGCGCTTAGCCTTTGGTGTCTTGACTTTAGCAGCCTCAACTAGGGCGGCTTTGCGGGTTGGAGGTTGGGGTAGGGGCATAAAAATAAATTCAAAAAGGTGATGCGCCTATTTTTACCGCAGAAATCACCCTATTGACAAAAAAACAGCAAAGTGGCTTAAATAAGTTTCACTGCTGCCAAAACCTCATCTACATGCCCCGCAACTTTAACCCCTCGCCACTCCTGAACCAATTTACCCGATGCATCGATTAAAAAGGTACTGCGCTCAATACCCTTGACCTTTTTCCCATACATGATTTTGTTTTTAACGACACCAAACATATGACACAGCTTTTCCTCGGTATCAGCAATCAAATCAAAGGGCAACTCTAAGTTTTGCTTGAATTTTTCATGCGAGCTCATGTTGTCTCGGGATATTCCAAATACGACAGCCCCACTATTAACAAATTCGGTGTGCTTGTCGCGAAATTGCATAGCTTCAGAGGTGCAGCCCGGCGTGTTGTCTTTGGGATAAAAAAATAAAACCATTTTTTGCCCCTGAAATGCACGAGTTGAGAACTTGCCACCACCCGTGACAGAGGCTTCAATTTCAGGTAGAGATTTATTCAATGTGGGAGTCATATCTTTGAGCGTGGTTGAACATCTGTAAAACCGATTCGGCATGCATTAACACATCATTATAACCCCAAGGCCGTGCAGGGTGATGCGCGGAATCATTAGATTGGATATACTTTGGCTCGAATGAAGCATCCTGCGCCAGCGCACCACAACACACAACACACTCACCATCTCATGAAATTTTTTTTCGACTTTCTTCCCATCGCTCTTTTTTTTGGCGTTTTCAAATATGCGGAAACGCATGCACAGTGGGCAGCATCTTTCGCTTCTACTTATTTTGGATTTTTGACTTCCGGAAAGCCCATCAGCGCGCATGAGGCCCCCATTTTTCTTTCGACGATTGCCGTGATCGCCATGACCTTGACTCAAGTTCTCTACCTTAAAGCCAGGCGACAAGCTGTTGATAAAATGCTATGGGCTAGTTTGATTCTAGTGGTCGTACTTGGCAGTGCAACTCTTTGGTTTCATAGCGAAAGCTTCATCAAATGGAAACCCACAGTGTTGTACTGGATCATGGCAGCATCTTTGATGATAGGTCAAATTTTCTGGGGCAAGAATTTCATCAAAAACCTTCTGGAAAGTCAAATCAGTGCGCCAGATCAAGTTTGGCAAAAACTTTTATGGGCATGGTTTGTGTTTTTTGCTACGATGGGCGCTTTAAATTTATGGGTCGCTTATACGTTCAGCACTTCATTTTGGGTTAGCTTCAAACTTTTTGGATTCCTGGGTTTAATGTTGGTTTTTATCATTGGACAAACGCTGTATTTAAGTAAACAATCTCAATCCTCTTGAATTTGAATTTTTCCTATGCACGGTTTATCTGACCTCATCTACCAAACTCTGACGGAAAGCTTTTCTCCCACCGCCTTAACGATTGAGGATGAAAGCCACTTGCATGCAGGCCATGCTGGCGCTAAAGAAGGTGGGCACTACCGTGTAAAAATCACAGCCCAGCAATTTGAAGGGCTCAACCGAATTGAGAGACACCGGTTAATTTACAGCACACTACACCCTTATTTGCAAAATGGTATTCATGCCCTGGCCATACATGCAATAACACCAGGTGAAGCCGTCTACATCTACAACACCACCTCAGGCCTATTGAAACAAGCAGTATAATCCTCGTTAATTTCTTTCCTTCATTTCACACAACTCCTATGAAAAAATTTACATTGATCCTATGCGCAGCCCTTGCTAGCCCTTTGGCTGCCCATGCGCAAAACATTGCTTTCGTAAATGGCAAACCCGTTCCTAAAGCACGCGTGGATGCCTTACTCAAACAAGTCATGCGCGGGGGCCCAGAAGGTGCACCTGCGGCCAATCCAGAAATGGAAAAGCGTGCCAGAGAAGAAGTGGTGATGCGTGAAATTTTCATGCAAGAAGCCGAACGCCGTGGGCTGGCAGCTACAGCTGACTACAAATTACAAATGGAATTAATGCGGCAAAATGTATTGATTCGTGAGCTATTTAACGATTTCAAAAAGAAAAACAAAGTTACACCTGAAGAAATCCAGGCTGCTTACGAAATAAACAAGAATTTATCCGGTGGGTCAGAATTCCGTTCGCGTCATATTTTGGTCGAAGATGAAGAAAAAGCTAAAGAAATTATTAGCAAACTTCAAGCTGGCGGAAGTTTTGAAGAGCTGGCTAAAACCCACTCTAAAGACCCTGGCTCTGCCGAACGTGGTGGTGAACTGGATTTTGCACCTGCAAATGCTTATGTCCCAGAATTCAGTAAAGCACTCACTGAACTGGAAATTGGCAAGTTCACGCCCACCCCCGTTAAAACGCAATTTGGCTACCACATCATCCAACTGGAAGAAAAGCGCGAAGCAAAAATTCCCGAATTAGATGATCAGATGCGGGCTCAAATGGAGCAAGGCTTATTCCAGGAAAAAGTACAAAAGTTTCAAATGGATCTGCGTAACAAGGCCAAAACTGATTTCAAATTCAGCGATATGGAAAAAAACTAAATTTGAGCGAGGGCTATGCGGCTTACGATCTGCCGTAAAGCCCTCCATATCATCAGACCATCACCTGTTCCTCCTCTAAATAGCCTGAGTTCATGATGAACCGTCTTTGGCAACGGTTTGCAATTTTTTCATCGTGGGTGACCAAAACCAGTGTAGTTCCTTGTTCAGCATTCATCTGAAATAATAGGTCCATGATACGCTCACCCGTAGCAGCATCTAGGCTACCCGTTGGTTCATCGGCCAGCAATATTTGTGGCCTCATCACAAAGGCCCGAGCCAATGCAACCCGCTGCTGCTCTCCGCCTGACAATACATTGGGGTAATGCCCAGACCTAGCCGCCAACCCCACTCTTTCAAGCATTTCAGTAGCCTGTCGCTTTGGATGAGGTTGTCCTGCCAACTCTAAGGGCAACATCACATTTTCCAAAGCAGTTAAGTGACCTAACAGCTGAAAGCTTTGAAAAACAAACCCCATATGCGCAGCACGCCAGGCGGCTCTTTCATCCTCAGTGAGTTGGAAAAAGTCTAGATCACCCATCTTGATTTGGCCAGAGGTGGGCGTATCCAAACCAGCCATAATAGATAACAGAGTGCTTTTACCCGAGCCTGATGCACCAATAATAGCCACAGATTCTTGTGCGCCTATTTCAAATGAAATATCCTGTAGGATAGTCAATTCCCCCCCAACATCATTGACTTGCTTGCCTATGTGTTGTGCTTGAATAATGAATTCAGACATAAGACTTATGAACCTTTCTTTTCCATCATTAAAAAATCGCCGAAGATATTTACAATCAGTTGCAGCCATGCTGTTTGGATGGCATTACTCAGCCGCACTGTCCCAAGCCACCGAGCGCCGCCCCAAAACCCAAAAAAAACTGTTGATTCTGGGTGATAGTTTATCGGCTGAATATGGTTTAAAACGCGGAACGGGTTGGGTTGCATTACTAACACACCGAATGCAGCAAACTCACCCCAGCTTTCAGGTGGTGAATGCCAGCATCAGCGGGGATACCACCGCGGGTGGAAGATCGCGGCTAAGCGCTCTTTTACAGCAAAACCAACCGAGTCATGTGATGATTGAGCTCGGCGGCAATGATGCGCTGCGTGGTTTACCACTTCAGCAAACAACAGCCAACTTAAAATACATGATACAAACGACCAAAGATCACGGATGTCAGGTGATATTGGTGGGTATGCAGGTTCCACCCAATTACGGCCAAGCCTATACGCAGCAGTTTGAAAATATGTTCCAACAGATCAGCAAAGAACAAAAAGTGCCTTTGGTTCCATTTCTACTCAAAGGAGTTGCTGATGGACCGAATGCCTATGAACTTTTTCAGGCGGACCGTATACACCCCAACGAAGCAGCGCAACCCATCATCCTAGAAAATGTATGGAAGCGCTTGGTCTATCAACTCTAGCCCGCTGATGGGTGGGTTGAGGCTGCAGGCTCAGGATACTGGACATTCAACACTTCAATCCACTCTTGGCCCTTAGGTGTCTGAATCCGCACCTCATCGCCCACATGGGCTTTTAATAGGGCCTGAGCAATCGGCGAAACCCAACTGATCTCTCCTTTGAGATTGTCCGTTTCATCAATGCCTTTGATGGTAACAGTGTGTTCTAAGCCATGCTTGTATGCATAGGTAACGGTAGCCCCAAAGAATATTTGCTCACTCCCGTGATGTAAGGATGGATCAGCAATCACCGCCACTTCCAGCCGCCGAGTGAGATAGCGTATGCGTCGATCAATTTCGCGCAGGCGCTTTTTACCGTAAAGATAATCGCCATTTTCAGAGCGATCTCCGTTTGAAGCCGCCCACGAAACAATTTCTACTACGCGGGGGCGCTCAGTGTCAATCAGTTGCAATAGCTCAGTTTGCAATGCGGCATAACCTGCAGGGGTGATATAGTTTCTTCGATTTTGGCTAGGCGCAATGGCTAAACCATCATCTTCTTCATCATCATCGGATGAACCCATATCAAGCCCCAGCAGGTTAATGCTATTAGAAATTCAAAGTGCGCTTATCCACCGCTAAGGCCGCCTCTTTGGTGGCCTCGCTCAGTGAAGGATGCGCATGACATATACGCGCAATATCTTCTGCACTGGCTTTGAATTCCATAGCGACTACCGCCTCGGCAATGAGCTCTGATGCAAAGGGACCCACAATATGTACACCCAATATTTCATCAGTAGCTGCATCAGCCAGAAACTTCACCATACCGGTTGTGTCACCCAAGGCACGCGCACGACCATTGGCCATGAACGGGAAACTACCCGCCTTGTAGGCCACACCATCCGCCTTGAGCTGTTGTTCAGTACGGCCTACCCAAGCAATCTCGGGACTGGTGTAAATAACCCAAGGAATGGTGTTGAAGTTAACGTGCCCATGCTGACCGGCAATGCGCTCAGCCACAGCCACGCCCTCTTCTTCCGCTTTATGGGCCAACATTGGACCACGCACCACATCACCCACGGCCCATACATTGGGCAAGTTGGTGCGGCAATCGTCATCCACCACAATGGCGCCACGCTCATCAAGTTTCAAGCCGACGGTTTCTGATCCGAGGCCTTGTGTATTGGGCACACGGCCAATAGAAACGATGAGTTTGTCCACCTGCAAGCTTTGTTCAGCGCCTTTGGCATCAGTGTAAGCTACTGTGACTTGAGTGGCTTTGCCTTTCTTCGCCTTGGTAATATCACGGACCTTCACGCCGAGTTCAATTTTTAAACCTTGCTTGACAAAAGCTTTGTGCGCTTCTTTAGCAATTTGCTCATCAACAGCGCCTAAGAATGTGGGTAAGCCTTCTAAAATGGTGACTTCAGCCCCCAATCGACGCCAGACTGAACCCATTTCTAAGCCAATCACACCCGAACCAATCAGACCCAATTTTTTCGGTACTGAGCCGATACGCAAGGCACCATCATTGGAAAGGATATGGGTTTCATCAAAAGGCGCATTAGGTAGTGCCCTTGCACTGGAGCCCGTTGCCACAATGATGTGTTTTCCAGTCAATGTTTCAGGTGTTTTGCCTGCTACCGTGATGGTGTAACCAGCATCCGAAGACCCACTGAATGAACCCCTACCATGATAGAAAGTGACCTTGTTCTTCTTGAATAAGTACAAAATACCATCGTTATTTTGCTGTATCACGGTGTTTTTGCGCGCTAGCATTTTCTCAACGTCCATCGACAAGCCCTCAATGCCAATACCATGATCGGCAAAGTGGTGCGCAGCTTGATCGTAATGCTCACTGGATTGCAGCAAAGCCTTAGAGGGTATACAGCCGACGTTGGTACAGGTACCGCCGGGCGCAGGCGCACCTTTGGCGTTTGACCATTCATCAATACAAGCGACCTGAAAACCCAGTTGGGCTGCACGTATGGCGGCAATGTAGCCGCCAGGGCCTGCACCGATCACCACGACATCAAATGTTTTGCTCATGTTGTTTACCCTTTATTAGTTAGATGTCAAACAACAAACGTGCAGGATCTTCCAGCGCTTCTTTCATAGCCACCAAGCTCAGTACCGCCTCACGGCCATCAATGATACGATGGTCATAAGACATAGCTAGGTAATTGATGGGGCGAACCACCACTTGACCATTTTCAACCACGGCACGGTCCTTAGTGGCGTGTACGCCCAAAATAGCCGATTGCGGGGGATTGATAATGGGGGTTGAAAGCATAGAGCCAAAGGTGCCGCCATTCGAAATGGAGAAGGTACCACCTGTGAGTTCTTCGATACCCAACTTGCCATCACGGGCCTTTTGGCCGTATTCAGCAATTTTCTTTTCAATATCGGCAAAGCTCATTTGATCTGCGTTGCGCAAAACAGGCACCACCAAGCCACGGGGTGATCCTACAGCGATACCAATATCAAAGTAGCCATGGTAGACAATGTCATTGCCATCGACCGAGGCATTCACAATGGGGTATTTTTTCAGGGCGGCCACAGCTGCTTTGACAAAAAAGCTCATGAAGCCCAACTTCACACCGTGCTCTTTTTCAAACTTCTCTTGGAAACGCTTGCGAATTTCCATGACAGGGGCCATGTTGACTTCGTTAAAGGTGGTCAAAATGGCATTGGTCGATTGTGATTGCACCAAGCGCTCTGCAATACGGGCGCGCAGGCGGCTCATGGGTACACGCTGCTCAGGGCGGTCCCCCAAAGATACAGCACCAGGCGCAGCAACTGCCGGCAGTGGCTTGGCCACAGCGGCCGATACAGGCGCTTGCACAGCCGCAGGGGCAGCTGCTCCGGCAGCTACGGCACCGAGCACATCACCTTTGGTGATGCGGCCGTCTTTACCTGTGCCGGCAATGGCTGCTGCTGATAATTGATTGTCAGCGATCAGTTTGGCCGCAGCAGGCATAGCCAACCCAGCCTTGGATACGCTAGCTGCACTGGCCGCAGCAGGGGCAGGGGCAACAGCTGCTGCAGGAGCCGCAGCAGCAGGTGCAGCAGATGCCTGAGCAGCGCTGTCAATGCGAGCAATAACTTGATCGCTAACTACAGTGCCGCCATCAGCAACCACCAATTCTGACAACACACCCGCTGAAGGTGCAGGAACCTCGAGAACCACTTTATCGGTTTCGATTTCAATCAGGATTTCGTCGATTGCAACGGCTTCACCGGTTTTTTTCTTCCAGTTAAGAAGGGTAGCTTCGGCCACAGACTCGCTGAGCTGGGGAACTTTAACGTCAATTAGTGCCATGATGTTTTACTCAAAAATAAGATGGTTGATGGTTTTAAGCCGGTTTACTTGGTCAGTACGAAACCTTTGAGTTTGGCAAAGGCTTGATCAAGCAGGGCTTTTTGCTGGTCTTGGTGCAAATGCGCGTAACCCACTGCCGGCGAGGCAGAGGCAGCACGACCGGCATATCCGAGCTTTTGTCCATCGAACATGTTTTCGTGGATGTAATGCTGTACAAAGAACCATGCACCTTGGTTTTGTGGCTCATCTTGGCACCACACGATTTCTGTGGCATTCGCAAAGCGCTTGAGCTCAGTGGCGAAAGCCTTGTGCGGGAAGGGATAGAGTTGCTCGACCCGAATAATGGCGGTGTCTTTGGCATTTTTCTCTTCACGCTTTTTTACCAAGTCATAGTAGACCTTGCCAGAGCACAGTATCACGCGCTTGACTTTATCTGCCACGATGTCTGCGTTTTGTTCACCAATCACCGTGCGGAATTCACCTTTGGTAAATTCAGACATGGGCGAGGTGGCATCTTTGTTACGCAATAAGCTCTTGGGTGTAAAGATGATCAAGGGTTTGCGGAACTGACGCACCATTTGCCGACGCAACAAATGGAAAATTTGGCTGGCCGATGTGGGCTGACAAATTTGCATATTGTTGTCGGCAGCCAATTGCATGAAGCGCTCTAACCTGGCACTGCTGTGCTCAGGGCCTTGGCCTTCGTAGCCATGGGGCAGCATGAGTGTGAGGCCATTGGCGCGGCCCCACTTCACTTCACCAGAGGCGATAAACTGATCAATCACCACTTGCGCGCCGTTGACGAAGTCACCAAATTGGGCTTCCCAAATGGTGAGTGTGTTGGGCTCAGCAGCCGCATAACCATACTCAAAACCGAGTACAGCTTCTTCCGATAAAATCGAGTCA
The DNA here is from genome assembly GCA_032122355.1 of Burkholderiaceae bacterium. Taxonomy (GTDB): domain Bacteria; phylum Pseudomonadota; class Gammaproteobacteria; order Burkholderiales; family Burkholderiaceae_C; genus RFTU01. The sequence goes on along the minus strand of JAUMCS010000086.1, from coordinate 1,195 downwards.
ATCACGGTGAAGGGTGCTTGGCCTTCTGCGACACTTTGCAATGGGATGTAGGTGCCAACGTCCCATTTTTCACGGTTTTGGTCATGCAGCACAGCATGGCGGTGCACAAAGGTACCACGGCCACAGTCTTCACCCGATAAGCGAACCGGAAAACCGCTGGCGACCAGCGAGGCAAATGCCAAGTGCTCACCCATACCCCAATCCATGTTGATTTCGCCCCTACCCATGGCTGCGCGATCACCTATTACCTTTTGCACCAGGGGATGCAAACTGAAGTTATCGGGCATTTTGGTGAGGCGCTCAGATAAGCGACGGATTTCAGCCAGCGGCAGTGCGGTATCCGCAGCATCGGTCCATTTCTTACCCAAGAATGGTGACCAATCAATGGCGTATTTGCTCTTGAAGCTGGTCAAGACCGGGTCCGAGGTGTGGCGACCCGCATCAAACGCTGCACGCAAATTCTTCAACATACCATCGGGGCCATCAGCGGGCAATACATTTTGCGCAACCAGTTTGTCGGCATATAGCTTGCGGGTGCCAGGATGCTGCGCAATGACTTTGTACATCAAGGGCTGGGTTAATGCGGGGGTGTCTTGCTCGTTGTGTCCGAGTTTACGGAAGCAAATGATGTCAACAACCACGTCTTTGCGGAACTGCTGACGATAGTCCATGGCGAGCTGAGTGGCAAACACCACGGCCTCAGGGTCATCGCCATTGACGTGCAGTACCGGCGCTTCAATCATCTTAACGACATCAGAGCAATATAAAGTAGAGCGACTGTCGCGTGGATCACTGGTGGTAAAACCGATTTGGTTGTTAATGACAATGTGCACCGTACCACCGGTGTAGTAGTAGCGTGCTTGCGCCAATGCCAAGGTTTCCATCACAACACCCTGACCTGCAAATGCGGCATCGCCATGCACCAATACGGGCAGAACTTGCTCGCCGGTACGATCGCCACGACGCTCCATACGAGCACGTACTGAGCCTTCAACCACAGGATTGACAATTTCCAAGTGCGATGGGTTGAAAGCCAAACTCAAATGCACTGGACCGCCTGGGGTGGACACATCAGAAGAGAAGCCTTGGTGATACTTTACGTCACCCGCTGGCAGATTTTCAGGAGCCGTATGCTCAAATTCAGCAAATAAGTCTTTGGGCATTTTGCCCAAGGTGTTCACCAGCACATTCAAGC
>JAUMCS010000085.1:7956-9188 GCA_032122355.1 Burkholderiaceae bacterium | reverse complement strand
TCCATCTGCCTGTAAAACATCACAATCTAGCGTAATGGTGCGCTCGCCTAATAAGGCTAAATCAAAAACAGCCCTGAGACTTCTGCCAATTAAACGCTGAATTTCTTGGGTACGGCCACTTTGTTTGCCTTTAGCCGCCTCACGGTCGGTTCGGGTGTGGGTTGAACGGGGCAACATACCATATTCAGCAGTGACCCAGCCCCGCCCTGTACCCTTGCGATGAGATGGCACACGCTCTTCAACTGATGCAGTGCACAACACACGGGTTTGGCCAAAAGCGATTAAAACCGAGCCTTCCGCATGCTGGGTATAAGCCCTTTCAATGCGTATGGGTCGCAAAGCATGATAAGGGCGCTGTTGGGGACGAGTATAAGAGTGCATATCAAAAATATAGAATCATACCGCATGAGAGTAACAGCGCTCATTTGTAAAAAATTAACCCCTTCAATAGGGCTATGGAGCCAACAAATCGCCCAGCTCAATCGCACGCAAACGTGCCTGTTCAATGGCTTTGATAATAGCCTCTTTCACATTCGCCTGCTCCATCGCCTGTAGGGCCGCATGCGTAGTTCCACCTTTCGATGTCACTTGCTCGCGCAATTGCGCCGGCGGCGAGCCTGACTGCCTCGCCAGCGCTGATGCCCCAGCAACCGTACCTAAAGCTAACTGACGGGCTTGCTCAGACCCTAGCCCCATATGTATGCCCGCCTCCATCATGGCCTCCAGTAAATAGAATAGGTAAGCGGGCCCCGAGCCAGATAGCGCTGTAACCGCATCCAGTTGCGATTCCTGCTCAACCCAAACCAAAGCACCCGTTGGCTGCAGTAGGCGCTCGACTGCCTGACGCTCTTCAGCACTCACACAAGTATGGGCAAATACACCCGCTATACCCTGCCCTATGAGGGCTGGGGTATTGGGCATCACCCGCACAATGCGCTGCGTACCTAAGCATGTTGCCATGGCACCCAAACGCACACCTGCCATGATGCTGAGATGGGCTGCTCCAGCAACAAAAGGTATACAAGGTACAGCGGCTTCAGCAAAAATCTGCGGCTTAACAGCCCAAATAATCCATTGTGCTTGGGCCAATTGCTCATTCGGGGCCTCAGTCGCCACCACTCCGAACTGCTGCAATAAGCGAAAACGTTGGTCATGCGCAGGCTCAATCACTTGTATTCGATTCGTAGGGCATCCGGCCTGAAGCAAGCCGCCGATAATGGCACTGGCCATAT
>JAUMCS010000085.1:0-7946 GCA_032122355.1 Burkholderiaceae bacterium | reverse complement strand
CCACCGATGGATATGGAACGTCTGCACGTTGATGCGTCAATGAGCTCATAGCATTTCACCATTAAAAATTGAACTATAAACGATAGATGCCCCCTCATGCACAACCCTAGTTAAATCATGCGCATCGTGCATAAAGCATATTGCCAAGCTTGACTTACTCGACATATAGTTTCAACAGTCTTCAATTCCACTTTTTAAAGGGCTTTTATGTCACTCTCCTACGTTTCTCCCCAATCCGGCAGCCCCTGGGCCACATACTTAAGTCAAGTCGATAGAGTCGTTCCCTACCTCGGCGACCTTGCCCGTTGGGACGAGACCCTGCGTAGGCCCAAGCGTGCTTTAGTGGTTGATGTTCCCATTGAATTGGACAACGGCACCATTGCTCACTTTGAAGGCTTCCGTGTACAACACAACCTCAGTCGTGGCCCTGGCAAAGGGGGTGTGCGCTATCACCCGGAAGTCACCCTAGAAGAAGTGATGGCGCTAGCGGGCTGGATGAGCATCAAAAATGCCGCCGTAAATTTACCTTACGGTGGCGCTAAAGGCGGTATTCGCATGAACCCCAAAGATTACTCCACCAAAGAGCTGGAACGTGTGACGCGCCGCTACACCAGCGAAATCGGCCTGATCATTGGCCCCCACCAAGACATCCCCGCCCCAGATGTCAACACCAATTCTCAAATCATGGCCTGGATGATGGATACCTACTCCATGAATACAGGAGCCACTGCCACCGGTGTGGTTACCGGTAAGCCCTTACACTTAGGCGGCAGTTTAGGTCGCGTCAAGTCAACCGGCCGTGGCGTATTCATCACAGGCCGAATGGCAGCTGAACGCATTGGTATGCCTCTTCAAGGTGCTCGCATTGCGATCCAAGGTCTAGGTAATGTGGGTTCGGCAGCTGCTGAACTGTTTGCTGAAGAAGGTAGCCGCCTAGTTGCGGTACAAGATCACACCGGTACCATCATTAATGAAGGCGGCTTTGATGTACCCAAACTGCTTGAGCACGTACAAAGGCACGGCGGTGTCGGTGGTTTTGAAGGCGCTGAATCGGCCCCATCCGAAGACTTCTGGTTGGTCGATTGCGATATTCTTATTCCCGCCGCACTAGAAGGTCAAATCACCCCCGAGCGGGCCTTAAAAACCAAAGCCAAACTCATTTTGGAAGGCGCTAATGGCCCCACCTTACCCGAAGCCGATGACATTTTGGCTGACCGTGGCATATTGGTCGTGCCCGATGTCATTTGTAATGCCGGTGGTGTAACCGTGAGCTACTTCGAGTGGGTTCAGGATTTCAACTCATTCTTCTGGAGCGAAGGTGAAATTAACCGCCGCCTTGAGCAAATCATGGTGCAATCACTCCAACGCATTTGGGACACTGCTGACAAACATCGCATTAGTCTGCGTACAGCCACCTTCGTCGTGGCCTGTGAACGCATACTCATGGCACGTCGCGAGCGCGGCTTGTACCCCTGATAAACTCAGGCCGGAGACCGAAGCAAGGTGCTCCGGCCAAATAAGCTTTGCAACAACTCTAACGTTGTTTCAGCTGTGCGATTTTGAATATCTCGAGCGGGGTTGAGTTCAACCACATCAAGGCTGCGCAATGCCCCGCTATCAGAGATCATCTCCATACACAATTGCGCCTCACGATAAGTAGGCCCTCCTCGAACCGGTGTACCCACACCAGGTGCCATATCAGGATCTAGAAAATCCACATCCAAACTGAGGTGTAAATGAGTGCGCTCGTCTATTCCTGCCAAAGCCGATTGCATCGCATGGCGCATGCCATACTCATCTAAATATCGCATATCAAATACTTCAATACCCTGGCTGTGCAAAAAATGTCTTTCCAGTACATCCACACTGCGCACCCCCATCAACCGTATACAGCGAGCATCCAGAGCCGCTAATGGCTTGCGCTGACCACCCAGACTGAACAAACCCTCAGGTCCATGCCCACACAAAATCGCCAAGGGCATACCATGCAGATGCCCACTGGGTGAGGTTTGTACAGTATTGAAATCCGCATGCGCATCCAGCCATAAAACCCTCAATATACTCCCTTGTCTCAGGCAGTAATCCGACACTGCAGAAATACTTCCCATGGCTAGGCTGTGATCACCGCCCAGCATCATCGGAAAACGGCCTCTGTCCAAAATACCACGGATTGCTTCATAGACTTTTTCACACCACTGAGTTACCTCACTCAAGTGTCGATACCCCCCTTCAGCGGGCATCAAAGAATTGGGAGGGCCTGATACATCGCCCTCATCTACGACATTCAAACCCAACTGTTGTAGCGCTTGAAACAACCCCGCTACGCGCAAAGCTTGTGGCCCCATGCCACAGCCCTGAATGCCCGCCCCTACATCCGTGGGCGCACCCAATATACTCAAGGGTAACTTGCTAGGATGAATCATGGCCGTTCTCCAAACAAAGCCGTGCCCACACGCACTAAGGTAGAGCCTTCCTCTATGGCCACCTCTAAATCCGCACTCATGCCCATCGAAAGGGTATCTAAAAATTCATACCCGGTTTGCATCTGAGTCATAACCAGCGATGCGCGTATGTGCTCCAGCAAGCAGCGTAAAGCTTGGTGGGATGTACGAAGCCGCTCGGGCTCCGCACTGCCCTGGGGAATGGACATCAGTCCGCGCAATTGCAATCGTGGCAAGGCTACAATAGCTTGTGCCAAAGCTAAGGCATCTTCCGGTTTTACGCCACTTTTAGTCGGTTCGCCGCTCACATTCACTTGAATACAAACCTGCAAAGGATGAAGGTGAGGGGGGCGTTGTTCAGACAAACGTTGTGCAATTTTGATACGATCTATCGTATGCACCCAATCAAAATTTTGGGCCACTTCACGGGTTTTATTGCTTTGCAAAGGTCCTATCAGGTGCCACTGTAAGTGTTCACGCCACTCACTCAAACCAGAAATTTTTTCGAGCCCTTCTTGCACATAGTTTTCACCAAATGCTCTCAGTCCCACATTGAAAGCCTGCTCCAGCATAGCCAAAGATTGCTTTTTTGAAACGGGCAATAAAACCACACTATCGGGCAAACGTTGAGCACGAAGGCAAGCCTGGTTAATACGGTGGCGAATATTCACTAAATTTTGTTCAATTGGTTTCATAATGGCATAAAGGTCTCAAATTTCAAAATGGTCGCATATGAATATTTCTGAATTATTGGCAATTGTCGTTCAACACAAAGCTTCTGACTTACATCTTTCAGCGGGTATGCCCCCTATGATGCGAGTTCATGGAGACGTATGCGATATGCAATTACCCTGCCTTGAGCATGAACAAATTCAAGCGTTGATCAGTTCAACTATGAATGAAGCACAAAAGCAGGAATACCGCCAGCGCCTTGAATGTGACTACGCCTTTGAAATACCCGATTTAGCCCGCTTCCGGATTAATGCTTACCAACAACAACGAGGTGCCGGTGCAGTATTTCGCACGATTCCAACCCGCATACTGAGTTTGCCTGAGCTCAAAGCCCCCTCCTTGTTCGCCGAGCTCAGTATGTCACCCCGTGGCTTAATTTTGGTAACAGGGCCCACTGGTTCAGGCAAAAGTACCACACTCGCCGCAATGTTGGATCACCGCAACAACCAAGATCCCGGACACATTCTCACCATAGAAGATCCCATTGAATTTACCCACACCAGTAAGCGCTCATTGGTGAACCAAAGGGAGATTCATTCACATACCCTGAGTTTTGAAAATGCCCTACGCTCTGCACTTCGCGAAGACCCCGACGTCATTTTAGTGGGCGAGCTGCGCGACCTGGAAACCATACGCCTGGCACTGACCGCTGCGGAAACGGGGCACCTGGTATTAGCCACCTTACACACAAGCAGTGCTGCCAAAACCATCGACCGTTTGATTGATGTCTTTCCTGCCGCCGAAAAAGACATGGTCAGAGCCATGTTATCGGAATCTTTGATTGCTGTGATTACCCAAACGCTGTGCAAAACATCCGATGGCAAAGGCCGCGTAGCAGCCCATGAAATTATGCTGGGTACAGCGGCTATTCGCAACCTCATCCGAGAAAACAAAGTTGCACAAATGTACTCGACTATTCAAACCAGCCAAGCATTGGGCATGCAAACGCTAGACCAATGCCTGGAAAAACTCGTCAAAGGCGGACAAATCCGCATTGAAGAAGCGCGCACCCATGCGCGTTTCCCTGAAAAATTGATTTAACGAGTTCCATCATTGCGTTTGAGCAATCTTTCCAGTTCGGCTTCCTCGATGAGGTCAAACACCTGAACCACCTTGTTCACCCCCGAAATACCTTGAGTGATTTCGGTAGCACGCTTGGCCTCTCGGCTGGTCACACGCCCCATCAAATAAACAATACCACGCTCGGTTGTCACTTTAAAAGCACTGGATGTCAGGTCTTTGGCATCAATCAGTGATGCACGCACTTTAGCGGTAATCACGGTATCACCGGCGCGAGCAGTTAAAGTACTGGGGAAAGTAACGGCCAGTTCATTGATTACCGTTTTCACATTATCCAACTCAGAAACCGCTTTTTCTATCGTTTTTTTATCTGCTTCTTTGCTGACCTCACCGGCCAGTAACACAATATTGTTGTAACTGGTCACACTCACATGCGCAGTATCGCGAAATAACTCACGCGACTTAGCTGACGCCTTGAATTCGATGGTTTCATCCTCTAACTGCGTACCGGCCATTCGACGATCGACAGAAACCAATACCGTACCTACTGCGGTGCCCAAGGCCAATGGAGCACAACCCTGAAGCACTAAGGTGCCACATAAAACCGCACTGATTGTCAATTGAACAGGCTTCATAAATCTTCTTCTCCGAGTAATTGATGATCAATGGCATCACACAAGCAATTTGAGTGATAGCCCCCTATCATACGACAGCTTCAAACGCACCTGGCAACCAAATCAGATCATCCTGCTCAAGTGTAACAACATCAAATCGACAAGCCGGCAATACAGGCCAACGCATCAAGTAATGTTGGGCTGCACGAATAATACGGCGTTGCTTGGTCAGGGTAATGCTCGCAGCAGCTCCACCTTGGGTACGATTTTTTCTGGCTCGAACCTCGACGAATACAACGGTGGCTTCTGGATCTTGCATAATCAAGTCAATTTCAGCACCCCGCGCAAAGGGGCCCCGTGCGACACGATAATTACGCTCTAACAGTACCAAGCCCTGTTTCTCTAAATAATCCAGCGCTCGCGTTTCTGCGGCATCGCCTGTTGCTTTTGAACTACCTTGCATCATGCATACATCCTCATCATTATTTCAAGCCGCTGCAGATATAGCAGGTCATCAAAATTTCCCACTGGGCACTTTATATGTCGTTGCCACTCCCATCGGTAATCGTGCGGACATCACCTTGCGAGGCCTTCATACCCTTAGCTTAGTTGACGCTATTGCCTGTGAAGATACTCGCAACAGTGGATTGTGGCTGCAATCACTGGGCTTACAAAAACCATTGCTGTCTGTTCATGAACACAATGAGCAAACCGCTGCTCAAAGCATTATCCATCGGCTGTCTCAGGGCCAACGCATTGCTTATATTAGCGATGCCGGCACACCAGCCATCAGCGATCCAGGCGCCTTACTCGTACAAGCCGTTGGGCAGGCGGGCTATCGTTGCATTCCTATTCCGGGTGCCAGTAGTGCCGCCGCCGCCCTGAGTGTCGCGGGCGATCATGCTAGTGAAAGCTTTATATTTTTGGGTTTTCTACCCGCCAAAGGCACTGCCCGCGACCAAGCCATCCAAGCTTGTGCACATGAATCGCGCACTCAAATTCTATTCGAAGCACCGCACCGGATAGACTCATTACTCACACAATTAGCGCAAAATTGCAGCAACCGCCGAATCAGCATCGCCCGCGAACTCACCAAACAATATGAAACCATACAAACGCTAACTACCGATGAATTATTGCCCTGGCTGCAAGTGAATGAGAACGTGATCAAGGGCGAATTCGTGTTGATATTGCACTCACAACCGAAAAACGTAGCTACCGTATCCATCCCCCCCGAAGTAGAACACACCTTAGCCTGCTTGTTAGCCGAATTACCCCTGAAACAAGCCGTTAGCTTGACCACACGCATCACAGGGCATTCACGCAATGATATTTATGCATGGGCCTTGATCATGAAAAACAATCCAGCCACAGCAGAATAAAACTAAAATAAGGTTATTCACTTAACTGCTTCAAGGACGATCATGATTGCTTGCGAACCGACACTTGAACGCTTGGCCATTGCCCAAGGTCTGCTACTCGACCCCCATGGGCTCAGCGAATCCAGTCTTCAGCGCGCCCTTGCTGAAATAAGCCAACATCGCGTTGACGATGCGGATTTGTATTTTCAATTCACTCGCCATGAAGGCTGGAGCCTAGAGGAAGGCATCGTAAAAAGTGGGTCGTTTAGCATAGATCAAGGTGTGGGCGTGCGTGCCATTGCAGGTGAAAAAACCGCATTTGCCTATTCCGATGATATTTCGCAATCCGCCTTAATGGATGCAGCTCGCACAGTACGTACGATTGCAGCAGCAGGTCAAAGTAAACGTATCAAGGTCAATGCCCACAAACCTAAAATTGCGGCCAGCCGCACCCTTTATGCTGCCACCGACCCCATCAGTACACTTGACAGTGCAGCCAAGGTTCATCTACTTGAAAAAATTGAACGCATGGCCCGCGCCAAAGACCCCCGTATTGTTCAAGTTATGGCGGGTTTAGCCTCAGAATACGACGTAGTCATGGTAGCCAGAGCCGATGGTACTCGGGCCGCAGATGTACGTCCACTGGTGCGCCTGAGCTTAACCGTTATTGCTGAACAAATGGTCGATGGCAATATGCGGCGCGAAGTGGGCTCTGCCGGGGGCGGTGGGCGCTACGCCTTAGGGTATTTCACCGATGACATCATTGCCAATTATGTCGATCAAGCTACCCGCATGGCTTTGATCAACCTAGAAAGTCGCCCCGCCCCCGCAGGGGAAATGGTGGTGGTTCTGGGGCCAGGATGGCCCGGAATTTTGCTGCACGAAGCCATAGGCCATGGCCTTGAAGGTGACTTCAACCGCAAAGGTTCAAGCGCTTTTGCAGGCCGCATTGGCGAGCGTGTTGCCTCTAAAGGGGTAACCGTGCTCGATGACGGCACTTTGGCCGATCGGCGTGGATCGTTAAATATTGATGATGAAGGCCAAGCCACTCAGCGCACGGTACTCATTGAAGATGGTATTTTGAAAGGCTACTTACAAGACTCTCTCAATTCACGTTTAATGAAAGTCAAGCCAACTGGCAATGGTCGTCGTGAAAGTTATGCGCACGTACCCATGCCCCGCATGACCAACACCTATATGCTGGGTGGAAAAAGCGATCCCGCTGAAATCATTGCCAGCATTGAACGGGGGCTGTATGCCACCAACTTTGGTGGCGGTCAAGTTGACATCACCAGTGGTAAATTTGTGTTCAGTGCCAGTGAAGCCTATTGGGTTGAAAATGGCCGCATCCTCTACCCCGTTAAAGGCGCCACATTAATTGGCAACGGCCCTGATGCACTAACCCGTGTCAGTATGATCGGAAACGATATGGCGCTCGATAGCGGTGTGGGAACATGCGGCAAAGAAGGGCAAAGCGTCCCCGTCGGCGTTGGCCAACCCACTTTGCGTATTGATGGCCTAACGGTAGGCGGCACAGCATAAAACCGACACCCACCCCTTCCTCTTACACTGATTTTCAGGAACCCCTTTCATGAATTTATCCACCTCAGATCGCACGAGCCAAACGGATGATGCGCGCATTGTTAACGTGACACCCCTGCCCCCACCCGAACATTTGATCAGGTTTTTCCCAATTCAAGGCACCAAGGTCGAAACCTTGGTAGCGCAAACCAGGCATCGCATTAGTCAAATACTACGTGGGCAAGACGATCGCTTGC
>JAUMCS010000084.1:0-4631 GCA_032122355.1 Burkholderiaceae bacterium | reverse complement strand
ATGACCAAGCACCATCGGTTTCACCTGCGTGCACGCCCAGCCGGCCCACGGCGGTGTAAATGCGTGTCTGAAAATCTGTTGAATTCAGGCTCAGCTTTTCATCAGTGCGAATCAAATCGCTCACACCATTTTCTTCCATCACCTTGTTCAGTTCGGCGCGAAATTGCTGTGCTACACCCATCGCACCCATTCCATCTAAACTGGTGCCTTTGACACCAAACATCAATGCTGCCAATTCAGCTTGAAAACCGCCTTGGCTGTGGCCGGTGGTGGTGAAAATTTGCGCTGCATCTTGCAGGCTTTGTCGAGTTTCTCTCGCCACCTGCACAACAGCCTTAGCCATGAAAGCGACGGTGTCCTTAAATTCATCGCTCCACTGGAAGGAACCGTACTTTAGGTTTTGCACCCAGTCAGACACATTACCTTCCGTGCCCCTAAAGACCACCTTGTATTGGCCATCTTTTTCATATAACTGGGCACCGAAGGTCGTACTGAGTTTCAAATCCTGTGGGTCAACGTAAATCGGCTGCCAGCCATCGATGACTGCTGTGTTGCTTTGATTGTTGCTGAAATATGAACCCTGCGCCAAGCGGGCATCGATAACAAGATTAGTGTTGCTCATGTTGTGTCTTCCAAAAAATCAAATTCACTTGGTGGGCGCACTGCCCGGCTGAATGGCGTTCTTCACAGTGTTAAAAAAAGTCTCGCCTTGCTTCCAGTCGTACTGGTAAATGATTTGTGCCACCTGGTGCGGCAATGCAATCACGTGCTCATAACCTGAAGGGTATGGAATAGCCTTCGATTCCGTTTTGTATTTTTCGAAAAAGTCGCTGCTTTTGATGATGCCAATCGACCAATATTTGATGGGGTTGGTCTTATCAAATTCCTCGTCGTAATAGCCACGACCGCCACGGCGTTCTGTTTGCAACTTTTGGTCTGGGTTTCGAGCACCTTGATAGCCAAAGCTGTCAGCATCCAATGTGATCAGATCAATCCCCGGCACCCAGTCGGCACGGTAAAAACTCTCCCAAAAACCACCCGCACCCGTTGCCCAACCTTCGCGGACACCTAAGTAGCGAAACATGACCGTTCCGTCCTGTGCGCTGCGTCCGAAAGGATGGAACGCCCTTCTCTCCCCATCAACCTCAGTGATCTGACCTTTACGACGGCGATCTGCTCGGGCTCTTCCAATTCCCATCAGTTCGCCGCTGTTGGCCACATCCCCCGAGTAATACTTCACACTCGGATCAGCCTTCGGAATACTCACCTTGCGGTTATCGATATACACATCAATCAATAGCTTTTGTTTAGCTGGACACTGCCCTGGGCCACCCACGAAACCACACAGCGTAAACTCTTCATTCTTAAGCCGTACAGCCAAAGCCAATGCACCTTTAAGGCTTTCATCAATATAACTATCGGGCATACAAAACCGCTTGGCAAACTCAGGGCTTACAAACCACACATAAGGGTCTTGATAAAAACGCCGGGCCCCTTCGTATGGCCCCGCGTATTGCCCCTCAGGGCAACGCTTGGTGCGTTCTTCATCGGTTTCAACTTTTTTGCCCTGAGCATGTGCTGGAACATTCAACATCGCCATCAAGGCCATCATGCTCATCAATACAGAAATCATTCTCTTCATCACTAAAAACCTCAAACAACTAAACAACTTGAATTTTCAGTTCAACTCAATATCCTATCCGCACGCCTTCAGCATCCACACCCCCAAATGGGTGACTCCAAGGGGGGAGCGAAGTTAAGCCGCCAGAATGAAAGTGTGTTCATGGTCAAATATGGAATCATTGGCGGCATCTGCCCATGCACCGGCATAGCGGGCGATTTTCAGGCCTTGCAGCCCGCCTAGGGCCGCGCTGGATTCGAGGAAGCCTTTGCCGTCGTTCATGGCTCTGGCTACTTCGTTGGCACCTAAAACCAAACGGGCCGCACTTGCAAATTTCTGGGCATCTGTTCCGTTTTGTAAGCCATTCCAAGCGTCAAGCAGCATGAGCGCGCCACCTGCAGCTTGCAATTCGGGCAATGGCGCCATGTTGGCTGAGCGGCGGGCCACCTCGGTTAGCCGAAGAGCCGCACTGATGGTGCCTGTTTTGTTGTTATGCCGTAAGGCTTCTATAAGATCTAAACCCGCTAAGGCTGCTTGGCCTTGTAGTTCAACATGCTGGGCTGGGCTTGGCTTGCTGACACCACCTCAATTTGACCCCAATTTCCATCCGTGTCTTGTGTGCTATAGATTCGTTTTCCCCAAAGGTCATCAAACACCGATAATGCACTGCCATCGTCAAATCGCTGTTCCCACACAGGTGTGGCCACTAAATCGGTTTGCCTAGGGCCTTCGTATGTGGGCCAAGGTAAACCATAGATGCTGGTTTCTGCATGAATCACCACAGGATCACCCGGCCGATAAAGCCTTTCTTCAGGTAAGCTACCCAAATTCAAACCAGCATTGCGATAAAACTTTGCATACCCATCTAAAAAAATGCCCCCTAATCCGCTGTCATACAAGGCAGCCGCATCACCATGGTTACCCATCGCATCGTGATAGGTCACTCCAGTTTGACCAAACCCCGCTATTTTGAATGAGGTGCGCTGTTCGTGCTCAGCTCGCACTATGGTTATGCTTTCTGCAGCCCCAGGCGGCATGGCCAAATTTCCGTAGGCTCCAGTCGCAACAGACTCAATCATCAAACTCGGGGCAAACTCTACATTACCTGGCTTAATCATGACTCGGCCACTACTATCGACTAAACCACGTTGGTATACCAGCTGCTTAAATGCCACACTGGCGATAGCGCCTCGGCTAAAACTCACATCCATCACGCTAACCGTACCGCCGGGATTTGCGTCTAGCCATTTATTGGCTTCTAACTCAAACGCATCATATGCCTTACTTGCGGTTTGCAAATCCTCTGCCGTCACCGCACCTGGTAACAAAGATGAACCTGTAACCGAATTTTCTGTCCCAGGGCCAGGAAAATACTTGGCAGCAATATTGCCATTTAGCACTTGAAGTTTTTCAACTTGGCTAGTCAACAACCCAACCGCTGTGCTTTGTTTTGTATCAGATAAGGCCAGGTTATCACGGCTATTATTAGTGCCATCAAATCCAACAAAAAACACAAAAGAATCCGCTCTTACTGTCGACCTTGCAGAATCAGCAATTAATTGCGCCTGTTGTTGAGCCCGCAGAACTTCGGCCTCATTTAACGTTTTAACAATTTCAGTCATATTTTCTTCCAATCAATTTATTGCAACTGCTTCTTAGGTTCCGGGTAAACTTGTTCAACGTGATACAAAATGTGTGAATTAAGTACTTTTTTTAGCGGGGTTGTCGCCCCTGCTCTTGCTTTTGTCAACTCTTCAGTTGTTACACGATCTTTGTACTTCCAGAAATCTATTAACAATACGTAAAGCTGCCCACCCTCAATCACACAGTAAATGGTTTTTTCTTTGATGTTTCCAGGTATCCGAGAACGCAAATCCACACGGTCTTCAAAAATTTCACCCGTGCTTCTCACCCTCCACTTCATGTAAACAAAATCCCCACGGGGGAAGCCGCCTGAAATACCTGTTTGCTGCGCTATACCATTACCCCCTATCCTTGCGTAAGCTTCTTTAGAAGGCTTTCTGGTGCTGTATTCGTAATCCATAATCTCCACACCAGGGCTATCCGATATTGCATCAAACTCAAATCCATGATTCACTGTATTTCCTTTCAGATTATGCGCAATGCCAGCCACCGCATACGCCCCATAGCCACACCCGCTGAGAATGCAGCCACAAACTACGGCCAGCAAAATTGTTAACCATGCTTTACGCTTCATATCAAAACCTCAATCAACAACAAAACACACATTTTTTATTCAACCCAACATCCTAGCTTGTACCCTTCAGCCTCAATACCCCCAAATGGGTGACTCCAAGGGGGGAGCCAAGCGCGAATTTAAGCCACTAGGATGAAAGTGTGTTCATGGTCAAATATGGAATCATTGGCGGCATCAGCCGTGAGCTGGGTTTGTTGTATTTGCAGGCTTTGGCCATCGTCAAATACAATGGGTCGGTGGTGTCGCTTGCATCGCCTATCAATTTCCATAATGGGCTGCTGACACGCTTTTCTTCATTGGCAATAATACTGCTGATGGGGTGTGCTACCAAGCCCCCACCAACGGCGATGCCCGCCAAGGCCGGGCTGAATATCAGCATCATTTTAGTGGCAGTCCATGACCAAGCACCATCGGTTTCACCTGCGTGCACGCCCAGCCGGCCCACGGCGGTGTAAATGCGTGTCTGAAAATCTGTTGAATTCAGGCTCAGCTTTTCATCAGTGCGAATCAAATCGCTCACACCGTTTTCTTCCATCACCTTGTCCTTCAAAAACTATGAGCCTGGATTTTTACACATAGATATCAGATATTTGCCGCAAATGCCAGATGAAAATCAGCGGCGATATTTGTTTGTGGCCATTGACCGTGCCACGCGCTGGGTGTTTAGTCCCATCTGAATAAATCCGTTTTCAGCGAACAATCCCGAAATTGAGGAGCCTGACCGATTTCAAGATGGCAAAAATTTCGGACAAAATGAGGTCAAAATCGGCCCCCAGAAGCCGGAGCTTCTTG
>JAUMCS010000083.1:0-8991 GCA_032122355.1 Burkholderiaceae bacterium | reverse complement strand
CGTCAATGGCAAGGAAATCAAGCAGTTTGGCTCAACCCCAAAAAAGAGCGGAGCCATCCCTTAAAAACTATGGTCTAATTCACTAAAAAGCGGACATCTTTCGTGACAAACACCGCTGGGCCGTGCGCGTGGTTTGTTTGGGTCGATTCACGAGAATATTGGATCGGAGTTGGGATATTCGGGTCGAAAGGCAGGCAGGGGGATTTGAGGTCACGGATTCAGGGCAAAGTCAAAATAAACTTCACTTTCACTCCTCCACCAAGGTTAAAAAGCTCAACCTCGTAACCCCACTGGCCTGTGCCAGCGCCAAACTTTGCGCAACCAGGCCATAAGGGGCACGCTTATCAGCTTGAATTTTTAAATGAAATCCATTGACCTTACTCAAAGCCTTCAACTGCTCCGCTAATTTGGCCTTGGTGACAATCTCTCCATCCATATTCAATAGGCCATCTTCATGAATAATCAATACACTTGTTTCCTCATCAGCACTGGCTGATTGCGGGGTTTTGGCTGTTTTTGGGATATCCACCTTTAGTGACTGAGCTGACAATAAGGGCGCAGTCACCATAAACAGTATCAACAACACCAACATCACATCTACCAAGGGGGTAACATTGATTTCAGAAATCGGATCATCTTGATGAAATGATTGCATCTTTATTCCCCTTGCCCTAACACCTGAAAACGCAACACCAATCTTAAAAAGTTTTGAATAAAACTCTCGTACTGCGTGTACATCAACTTTTGTCGGCGTAAAAATACGTTATAAAAAATCACGGCAGGTATCGCCGCCGCAATACCAATAGCGGTAGCAATCAATGCTTCACCCACTGGCCCTGCCACCACATCAATACTAGCCTGCCCTGTCGCACCAATGGTTTTCAAGGCTTCCATGATGCCCCAAACCGTACCAAATAGCCCCACAAAGGGTGCAATTGACCCCACGCTGGCCAGCACAGCCGACCCTTTTTCTTGTTGCTGTAGCACTTGCTGAGCCATCTGGCGCATGGCTGAGGCCACATATTCTCGAGTTTCCATCCAGGGTGCCTTGCTCAAACTTTTGAACCCCTGACACTCCGCCACAGCACCAATACCCATTAAAGCAATACGGGCCAAACAGCTGCGGTCAGCTTCTACCGCCTGAATATACTCCACCCAATCGCTTGCTCTCATAGCACGCTGCAGAAACAAACGATTGAGCCGATTCACCCGTCGCAAAGCCCAAAATTTCATAGCGGTTATCCACCAAGTGATCAACGATAAATTCACCAGCATCATCAGCACAGACAAAATCACCCAATTGCCCGCATTCATTACTTGCGCTCGCTCCCATAGCCCTTTCCAAAGCGCATCTATCCACTGCAGTTGGGCATCAGCCGATGCTAATGCATCCCATGCATATACCTGTGACAGCGACAAACACCCGCCTATGCCTACAAGCGTGGCTCGGCATAAATTTAGGTATCTATCACATGATATTGGCTTACATTGCTTAGATTCCATACAAAAACACCCCCAGTGTTAACGGGCAAAAATACCCAATTGATAATTGATCGGTACGCGCAGGGTGGCCACTATCGGCGCCCCATCTTTCATGGCTGGCACAAACCGCCAGCCTTTCACGGTTTCTATGGCAGCGTTATCTAAAATCTCATGCCCACTACTACGGAAAATAGTGATTTGCAGGGGCTTACCCTCAGCTGAAACTTCAACCAACAACACAGCCCGCCCCTGCATACGTTGACGCATGGCCAACGACGGATATTTGGGCTCAGGATTTTTTAAATGCGCTGCTTTATAGTCAGGCTCAGCCTCTTTAGCCGGCTCTTCAGCTGGAATTGCCGGCGTTTTCACTCGGGGTGCTGCAGCCTCTTCTTTACGCTCTGCCGCTCTGCGCTGCGCTTCTTGTTTTTCTAATTCTTTTCGCTCGGCATCACGTCTTTCAGCATCACGTCTTTCAGCATCACGTCTTTCAGCATCACGTCTTTCAGCATCACGTCTTTCAGCATCACGTCTTTCAGCATCTCGTCTTTCAGCATCTCGTCTTTCAGCCTCTCGCGCTTCGGCCTCTTTTTGCTCCAACATTCTGCGCTCAGCTTCTTGCCGTTGGGCATTTTGTCTTTGCTGTTCCTCAAGCTGAAGTTGCTCGCGCTGAACTTGTTCGCGCTTTTGCAACTCCAAGATAGCTGCATTTCGACGCTCTGAATCAAGTCGCTCTCTTTCCTTACGTTCAGCCTCCTTACGCTCCGTCTCTTTTAGTTCTGCTTCAAGCCTCTGTGCGTTAAGTTTTTGCTCCTCTAGCTGCAACTGCTCACGCTTTTGTAATTCCAAAATTGCCGCATTTCTACGCTCTGCTTCTAACCGCTCTTTTTCTTTTCTTTCAGCTTCCTTGCGTTCGACTTCCTTGCGTTCCGCTTCCTGCCTTTGAGCCTCCTTGATCTGGGCTTCTTTGATTTCGCGCTGCCGCTGCTCTTGCTCTCGGATTGCATCGGCATTCATCCGCTCTATTTGAAAATCAGCGCCTTCAACTTTAGTCGGCTCGGGCGGCACTTCCACCGCCTTTTGCTGTGTCGGAGCTTCAGCCGCAGACACCTTGGCCGGAGGTGGAGAGCTTTTGCTGATAGGCTCCTTGGGCCCTGGCTCTGGCTTAGACGCATCAACGGGGGGTACTGCTGGAACAGACGTCGCATTTCCCACCAAATTAAATGTGGCCGAAAAACGCTTAGCAGCAGCAAAAATATTTGACTCAGACGACACCCAAAATAGCCACGCCACCCCTGCATGTATGGCCAGTATGAGCACGAAAAATAACCATCGCTCACTTCGACGAGCATCAACCTCAGGCGTAAGCTTATCTAAATCAAGAGCCTGGTTATTCATGGCCCTTGCACCACCTTAACTTTGACGTATCACACGAGTAGCCACGGGGAATGGGATGTTCAATTCACGCAATAACCTGAGAATTGCCCGATTCACATCACTTCTTACATTGCCCTGACCATTTTCGGGGTCTGCAATCCAGAATAAAATTTGGAGCTCCATGCCTTCCGCCAAAAACTGACTTAACTGTATGGCAGGGACAGGGTCATGCAATACTCGGGGTACAGCCTTGACACACGCTAGCAACGGAGCCATCAAAGCCTCAATATCGGTAGCGACATCTACCTGCACCGTACAGTTGAGCAACACCCGAGTGTCAGCCAAGGTGGCATTTTCAATGCGTTGCGTGAGTAATAACTCGTTAGGAACAATCGATTCACGCCCTGTAAATGAGCGTATGGTGGTGTAGCGGGTTTTAATATCGGTAATACGACCCTCAAACTGGTCAATTTTCACTACGTCACCAATGCGTAAAGATCGTTCAGCCAGAATCACAAAGCCACTGACATAGTTCGCCGCCAGTTTTTGTAGCCCCAAACCGATACCCACACCCAGTGCGCCGCCAAAAACGCTCAAGGCCGTCAGCGGTATACCCACGGCTGACAAAGCCAGCAATACACCCACCGTCAGCAATATAGCCCGCACCATATTGGCAGCCATTTTGCGCAATGACAATCGGCTGGCATCAGTGCCCACATGAACGGCCGATAACAACCGGCCTTCAATAAAACTACTCAACCAAATCGAAAGAGCCAACACCACCAAGGTGGTGAAAGCACCTTCTAGCACGGTACGCAAGGAAAATTTCACCCCCGAGATACGCCACTGAATATTATCTAAAACATCCAAAAGCCAAGGTAATGTCCCTGTCAACGAAAGGCCAATACCCAACCACAGGCCCCAACCCAAAATACGCTGTAACCAACGAACACGGGGCGAATGGGGGAAATAATATCGTAGTGCACGCACCGCAATGTGTACACCCAAAACGGCCAAAACAACAGGCAATAAAATTTTCAGAAACGAAATCGTCAGTACTTCTGGTGGTGCACTCAGAAATTCCTGCCAGTCATCAAAACTAGTGATCACAACCAAAACAACCTTTATACTCAAAATAATGACAGAACCAACCCCTCTAAACAAATTCCTAGGGGTTCCATTTTTCTTGCCTCACTCCTACGCTGCACAGGATGCAACCGATGAATTCACGTCACATTCCACCCAAGCAGTTATGCTTTAAGGCCGGGGCTTTTTGCTTAGCCTTTAGTCTAGCCCTAAGCAATGCCTATGCCACACAGAAAAACCCTGATAAAAACCCCAAAAAAACAACGACAACGAAGGTACACCCTATACGATCAGATGCAGAGCCCGACTCTATACAATATGGTTCACGAGCCGATGTCATGGCCTTTGCCACTAAACTTAGTGAACGCCAGAACTGGCCGCCAGAATGGGCCAAGCATGCCCTGCGTGAGGCCAAATACCTACCTAGCGTTGCACAGTTAATCATGCCACCCACCAACGGCACCGCAAAAAACTGGGCTACCTACCGTGGCCGCTTTATTGAACCCAAACGAATTGCTGCCGGTAAAAAGTTCTGGCTGGCCCATGCTGACTCGCTAGAACAGGCCGAAAAACGCTGGGGGGTACCGGCAGAATTGATCGTGGGCATTATTGGCGTAGAAACACTTTATGGGCGACACACCGGTAATTTTCGCGTTTTAGATGCCCTAGCCACCCTCAGCTTTGATTTTCCCGCGGGTCGCAGTGATCGCAGCGCATTTTTCGCCACTGAACTAGAACAATTCTTAATCTGGTGCCATCAAGAGCAATACGAACCTGCATCCATCAAAGGCTCGTATGCTGGGGCCATCGGCCTAGCGCAATTCATGCCCAGCAGCATCAATCGCTTTGCCACCGATTTTGACCAAAATGGCCACATTGATTTAACCACAAGCCCAGCCGATGCCATTGGCAGTGTGGCGCGTTATATCTCTGCACATGGCTGGGAAAGCGGCTTGCCCACTCACTACGCCATCACGCCGCCTGCGCCGGGTAGCGATTTACAAATACTACTGCAACCCGATATCAAGCCCAGCTTCAGCGCCATTGAAATGGCAGAGCGAGGTGCCAAGCTAGATGCCCAAGGGCAACTGCACTCGGGCATGCTGGCCTTGGTGGAATTAGAAAACGGGCCAGATGCACCCAAAAGCTACATTGCCGGCACGCAAAATTTCTACACGGTCACTCGCTACAACTGGTCAAGCTACTATGCATTGGCCGTCATTGAACTTGGGCAAGCCGTGCGCAAGGCGGTAGAGTCTGCCTTCTAGCCCTGGCTAGGTTTTAGGCAGAGTTACACCCACCTGCCCTTGATACTTGCCACCACGGTCTTTATAGGAAGTTTCACAAACCTCATCGCTTTCAAAAAACAACACCTGCGCACACCCCTCGCCGGCGTAGATTTTAGCGGGCAGAGGTGTGGTATTACTGAACTCTAGTGTGACATAGCCTTCCCATTCGGGCTCAAAAGGAGTGACATTCACAATAATGCCGCAACGTGCATAGGTGCTCTTACCCAAGCAAATGGTCAGCACATTACGCGGTATGCGAAAGTACTCGACCGTTCGTGCCAAAGCAAATGAGTTGGGGGGAATAATACACACATCGCTTTCAATGTTGACAAAACTTTTTTCATCAAAAGCCTTGGGGTCAACCACCGTGCTGTATATGTTGGTAAACACCTTGAACTCAGGCGCACAGCGTATGTCGTAGCCATAGCTGCTGGTGCCATAACTCACAATTTTTTGGCCATTGGCAGCGTGCCGAATTTGCCCAGGCTCAAAGGGCTCAATCATGCCGTGCTTTTCTGCCATCTGCCGTATCCAACGGTCGCTTTTAATACTCATTTGGTGTTCCTTATCCTTATTCAACCATCATGCTGTGCTGAGTAAACTCAAGTTTCGGCGGAAACCGAAATGGTGGGAAATCGGCTGGAATAATCCTTAGCCTTTTGCGCCACTTTCACCGCCATCTTGCGTGCCACTTGCTTGTATAACTGCGCTACATCGCTATTGGGCTCGCTCACCACTGTGGGGCGGCCCGCATCGGTTTGCTCGCGTATCGATAGGCGTAGGGGCAATGCGCCCAAATAATCCACACCAAACTCAGCTGCCATTTTTTGCCCACCCTCAGCACCAAAAATATGTTCAGTGTAACCACAAGCCGAACACACATGCACAGCCATATTTTCAACAATACCCAAAATCGGCACACCAACTTTTTCAAACATTTTTAAGCCACGTTTGGCATCCAACAAGGCAATATCTTGTGGTGTGGTTACAATCACCGCCCCAGTCAAGGGCACGCGCTGCGCCAGGGTTAATTGGATGTCTCCCGTGCCTGGTGGCATATCCACCAGTAAGTAATCTAAATCTTGCCAATGGGTTTGCCGCAGTAGCTGCTCAAGCGCTTGAGTGGCCATGGGTCCACGCCAAATCATGGGGTTATCGGCGGCCACCAAAAAACCAATCGACATCACTTGCACACCATGATTTTGCATGGGCTCCATGGTTTTACCATCCACTGTGTCGGGTTTACCGCTCAAGCCCATCATCATAGGCTGGCTAGGCCCATAAATATCGGCGTCCAAAATACCCACTCTCGCCCCTTCGGCGGCTAAAGCCAGGGCCAAATTTACAGTGGTTGTGCTTTTACCCACGCCACCCTTGCCTGAAGCAACAGCAATAATATTTTTCACCTGAGGCAATAATGCCACTCCACGTTGTACCGCATGCGCCACAATCTCTGTTTTGATATCGATATTCACGCCACTCACCCCAGGCACAGCTTCAATTGCATGGTTCATTAACGCCCGCAAGGTGGGTGTATAGCTGACGGCTGGGTAGCCCAACTGCACTTGCAAATGCACCACGCCAGTGGGGTTGCAACTGACCTGCGTGCCACGCTCTTGCACAAAGGGCAGTCCGGTGTGTGGGTCAATTAGCCCCTGAATAGCCTGTCGAACGGCAGTTTCTAATGGGCTGTGAGTAGTAGAGTGGTTATTCATGTTGAAGGGGGTTGAAGTGAAACTAAAATCAAAGCCTATTTTCCCTCAAACTTGATGACATTACAGAAAGTCGGCATGACTCGTAAACTCTTTGTTACCACTGCTCTTCCTTATGCCAATGGCGCATTTCATATTGGCCACATCATGGAATACATCCAAGCCGACACATGGGTGCGTGCGCAGCGCATGATGGGGTCGGATGTTGATTTTGTTTGCGCGGACGATGCGCATGGCGCTCCCATCATGATCGCAGCCGCCAAAGCGGGCAAAACCCCGCAGCAGTTCGTGGCCGATATTGCCGCCACCCGACCGGCCTACTTAGAAGGCTTTCACATCGCTTTTGACCATTGGGACAGTACCGATTCACCAGAAAATCACGTACTCGCCCAAGAAATTTACCTTGCATTGCAACAGCAAGGCCTCATTGAGGTTCGCTCTATTGAGCAGTTTTTTGATCCTGAAAAGGGTATGTTCTTACCGGATCGATTCATCAAAGGCCAATGCCCCCATTGCGGTGCTGCGGATCAATACGGCGACAATTGCGAAAGTTGTGGTGCCGTTTACCAACCCACTGACCTAATTGCCCCTTATTCTGCCCTGTCTGGTGCTACCCCCGTGATGCGCAGCAGTGAGCATTATTTTTTCAAGCTTTCAGACCCGCGCTGCCTAAGCTACTTGCAGCAATGGTGTCGCAGCGGCACCATAGGCACAGAGGTGCTCAATAAAATCAATGAATGGCTAGAACCCGATGACAACGGGCAAAGCCGCCTCAATGACTGGGATATCAGCCGTGATGCCCCTTACTTTGGCATTGCCATACCCGATGCCCCTAACAAGTACTTTTACGTGTGGTTAGATGCCCCCATCGGCTATTTGGCCTCGCTCAAAAATTGCCTGGCACGCAAAGGCCAAGACTTCACACCCTACTTAGCCGACCCCGATCGCGAGCAAGTACACTTTATTGGCAAAGATATTGTGACGTTTCACACCTTATTTTGGCCCGCCATGCTGTACTTTAGCGGCCGCAAAGTACCCAAAGCCGTTCACGTACATGGGCACCTTACCGTCAATAACGAAAAAATGAGTAAAAGCCGCGGCACTGGCATCAGTCCGCTGCGCTACCTTGAACTGGGCTTTAACCCTGAATGGCTGCGATACTACCTTTGCGCCAAATTATCATCTAAGGTAGAAGATATTGACTTCAATACCGACGATTTTGCCCAACGCGTGAATGCCGACTTGGTGGGCAAGTATGTGAATATTGCCAGCCGCACTGCCGGTTTTATTAGCAAACGCTTTCAAAGCCAACTCAGCGCAGAGCTTGGTAACGAGGGCGCGGCCTTAATAGAATCACTGCAAGCACAAGCTGACCACGTGCAGCAGTTCTATGACGAACGCGAATTTGCTAAAGCCGCCCGAGAAATCATGCGCCTTTCAGATACTGTCAATGAATATGTGGATCAGCACAAACCCTGGGAACTCGCCAAGCAAGAATCCGCACAAGAGCAACTGCATGCGGTTTGTTCAACGTGTATTGAAGCCTTTCGCCTGCTCAGTATTTATCTCAAGCCGATATTGCCGCAAATTACTAGCCAAGTCGAAGCCTTTTTGAAAGTCCCACCGCTGCAATTTGCTGATGCTAAGCAACGCATGGGTTCGCATACCATTGGGACTTATAGCCACCTGCTACAGCGTATCAATCCAGAGGAATTACAGGGTTTATTTGAAAGCCCTAGGGATTAATTCCATCGGAATCATGAGGGTTTTGAATCTTAGTCAGTCTGACCAAAAAATGGTCGGGGTGGCGGGATTCGAACTCGCGACCCCTTGCACCCCATGCAAGTGCGCTACCAGGCTGCGCTACACCCCGACTGAGCTCGATATTCTAGCGTAAAAATCGAGATTTTATTTTTTATGTGGCCGCAATTTAGAAATGTCCGCTTTTAAGTAGGTATGCGCCAGATAAGAATGTCCTCTTGGAAAGATGGGGGGCATTGCATGGATCTGGTTCAAATGAGCAAAAGGGAATTAGAGCGCTACAC
>JAUMCS010000082.1:0-4156 GCA_032122355.1 Burkholderiaceae bacterium | reverse complement strand
TAATTCCCTTTTGCTCATTTGTACCAGTTCCATGCAATGCCCCCCATCTTTCCAAGAGGACATTCTTATCTGGCGCAAACCTACCTAAAAGCGGACATTTCTATATTGCGGCTACACAAAACCCCTATTCCGATAAATATTCGTTAAAATAACCATTTCCCTACTCGCGGAGTCGCAATTTATGAATTTTCATACATCAGGCTTTGATATTTGGCAAACTATTTTAAACTTTCTAGCCCAAGGCCTAACGCAAGCAAGTGTATGGCAAGTGATTATTTTCACATTGGTGGTCACGCACATCACCATTGCATCAGTCACCATTTTCCTGCATCGCTCGCAAGCTCACCGCTCGCTTGAATTGCATGCTATCCCATCGCACTTTTTCCGCTTTTGGCTTTGGCTCACTACAGGCATGGTCACCAAAGAATGGGTTGCCATCCATCGTAAACATCATGCCAAGTGTGAAACCTCTGAAGACCCCCACAGTCCTCAAACACGTGGCATTCGTAAAGTTCTACTTGAAGGCTCTGAACTTTACCGAGCAGAGGCAAAAAACCAAGAAACTCTCGACAAATATGGACACAATACCCCGAACGATTGGATCGAGAAAAACCTCTACACCAAATACTCACGTTACGGTGTTGTTTCCATGTTCATCATCAATGTGCTACTGTTTGGTGCATTAGGTGTTACCGTTTGGGCGATTCAAATGATTTGGATACCCGTAACTGCAGCCGGCATTATCAACGGACTGGCACACTGGTGGGGCTATCGCAACTTTGAAGCAGCCGATGCTTCAACCAACATCTCGCCCATAGGTTTATTGATTGGTGGTGAAGAGCTGCACAATAACCATCACACTTACCCCACATCCGCCAAGCTATCAGTGAAACCTTTTGAATTTGATATAGGCTGGGGCTACATACGCATTCTTGAAATCTTGAAACTAGCTACTGTACGCAAGGTCGCTCCCGTATTGAAATTGAAATCTACGGCTGCACCAACAGCAGATCACCACACTCTAGAAGCGCTCATCCACTACCGCTACGAGGTAATGGCGCATTATGCCAAGGCATTGAAGCATGCGTGCGCCTCTGAAATTCAACGCCTACGCGAACAAGGTCATGCAGGTACCGAGCGCTTTCATCAAATGATGCTGGCACGGCGTTGGTTACCCCGTGATACCGATAAAATCCCCTCTAACATCCAACCCAAAATGCAGGATGCACTAGCCTCAAGTGCGGTACTGAGCAAACTCATTCATATGCGCGAGGAGTTGCGATTACTCTGGACACAAACGCATCTTTCACGCGAACAATTGGTTGCTGATTTGCAAGCATGGTGCCATCGCGCCGAGCAAAGCGGCATCCAGGCTCTGAGGGATTTATCGCTTCGTTTAAGAGCTGCGCATATCTAAAAAACAGCCGCTGAGATATCTCAAGCGGCCAGTCACAGAAACCCGGTGTTTTGACAGCCGGGTTTTTTATTAGGGCTTCTCGCCAATTGGGAAAGGCCATGCGGCTGCAGGGCTCACAGTGGTCTTTGCCGGAGCGGCTGCCTTCTTCGCCGGTGCTGCCTTCTTCGCAGGAGCTGCTTTCTTCGCAGGAGCTGCCTTCTTCGCAGGAGCTGCCTTCTTCGCAGGAGCTGCCTTCTTCGCAGGAGCTGCTTTCTTCGCCGGTGCTGCCTTCTTCGCCGGTGCTGCTTTCTTCGCCGGTGCTGCCTTCTTCACGGGAGCTGCCTTTTTAGCAGGTGCCGCTTTTTTTGCCGGTGCTGCCTTCTTCGCCGGTGCTGCCTTCTTCGCAGGAGCAGCTTTCTTCACGGGAGCTGCCTTTTTAGCAGGTGCCGCTTTTTTTGCCGGTGCAGCCTTCTTCGCCGGTGCTGCCTTTTTAGCAGGTGCCGCTTTTTTTGCAGTTGCCATTTGTATCTCCTATTTTAAGTTTTCAATAGCACCACACCCATAGGGTGAGGAGATTTGAGGCTCAGCAATGCCCACCAAAAAAAGCAGCATACCAAACCACAAATAGGGTCATTCATTGAGTACATGATGGCAACGCAGAGTAGCCTTGGGTAGCATAACTAATCCCAAGATAGTGCACCCCCCGTTTGGTACTCAATGACACGGGTTTCAAAAAAATTACGTTCTTTTTTCAGGTCGATCATTTCGCTCATCCAAGGAAAAGGATTTTCCTCGTTAGGAAATAACTCGTCCAAACCAATTTGAGTTGCTCGACGGTTAGCAATGTAACGCAAATAGCCTTTGAACATCGATGCATTCAAACCCAAAACACCACGGGGCATCGTGTCTTCGGCGTAGCGGTACTCCAACTCAACAGCTTTATGGAACAGTGCCGTGATTTCAGCCTTGAACTCGGTAGTCCATAAATGCGGATTTTCCAGCTTAATGGCATTGATCAAATCGATACCAAAATTACAGTGCATGGATTCATCACGCAAAATGTATTGATACTGCTCGGCAGCACCCGTCATTTTGTTTTGCCGACCCAGCGCCAGAATTTGCGTAAAGCCAACGTAGAAAAACAAGCCTTCCATTAAACAAGCAAATACGATCAAACTTTTCAGCAGTGTTTGATCAGCCTCGGGTGTGCCGGTTTTGAAATGCGGATCCATGATCGCATCAATAAACGGAATCAAAAATTCATCCTTATCCCGAATCGATGTCACCTCATGATAGGCGTTAAAAATTTCACTTTCATCTAAACCCAGGGATTCCACAATGTATTGGTAAGCATGGGTATGAATGGCCTCTTCAAAAGCCTGACGCAACAAAAACTGCCGACATTCGGGGGCTGTAATATGACGATAAGTACCTAGCGTGATGTTATTGGCTGCGAGTGAATCAGCCGTGACAAAGAAACCCAAATTGCGTTTGATGATGCGGCGTTCATCTTCACTTAAACCACCAGGTGTTTTCCAAAGTGCAATGTCGCGCGACATATTGATTTCTTGGGGCATCCAGTGATTTGCACAAGTTGCCAAGTATTTTTCCCAAGCCCATTTGTATTTGAATGGTACCAATTGATTCACATCGGTTTGGCCATTGATGATGCGCTTATCTGCTGCGTTAACGCGGCGCGCCGTTGATGCCTCGGGCAACACTGTGGTGGTGGCACCACTCCCTCCACCTGAATGGGTGGGATTGGCATTGGTGATGGGTTCGTCATTCCATACAAGCATCGTTATTCCTTGTCAAGTTCAATTATGAGAGCGTTGCACAAAAACACCAAGCACTAATTTATGTTTGCTTATGTGATGTGTTGTGCAACTGCATCGTTTTGGGTTGATTCAACGCCGATTTATTGGCAAGACTCGCAGCCCGGATCATCAATGGAACAAAACTTGATGTCGGTCGCAGGCACAGCAGGTGTTGCAACTACCGACGCTGCAACTACTGCGGACGCAGCTTGCGCTGTGGGTACCGCATTGAGTTGACGCTTATTCACTGTACTCATTTCCACATGAGTCGCACTTTGAGTGCGCAAGTAGTAAGTGGTTTTGAGGCCACGCATCCAGGCGAGCTTGTAAGTTTCATCGAGCTTTTTACCCGATGCACCGGCCATATAAATATTCAAACTTTGCGCTTGATCGATCCATTTTTGGCGACGCGCAGCGGCCTCCACCAACCAAACCGGCTCAACTTCAAATGCCGTGGAATAGAGTTCTTTCAAGTGCGCGGGTACGCGATCAATCGGATACAGCGAGCCCTTGAAATGCTTCAAATCCATGAGCATCACATCGTCCCATAAACCCAATTGCTTGAGGTCATTCACCAAGTATTCATTGATCACAGTGAACTCACCCGACAAGTTGGATTTGACGGACAAGTTACCAAAGCAGGGCTCAATGGAGGCATCTACACCAATGATGTTTGAAATCGTTGCAGTGGGCGCAATGGCCACACAATTGCTATTGCGCATACCTTGTGCCGCAATACGGGCGCGTAAGGCTTCCCAATCAAGGGTCGCACTGTAATCCACATCCACATAGCCGCCACGCTGCTGGGCCAAAAGCTGTAATGAATCGAGCGGCAAAATACCCCTGTCCCACAACGAGCCTTTGTAGCTTGAATATCGGCCACGCTCAGCCGCTAAATCGGTTGATGCCCAATAGGCGTAATAGCACAATACCTCAGCCGATC
>JAUMCS010000081.1:5590-8564 GCA_032122355.1 Burkholderiaceae bacterium | reverse complement strand
TCTTTCGACCCCATGTCGGGGACCACCACTATCCACTTAGAATGAATACTTTTAATCGCTTCGCTCATTTTAAAAAAGGACATTTCTAATTTGCGCAAATAGCGGACATTTCTAAATTGGTTTGACAGGCTATGTTCACCTGATTTTGGAGTATTCAATATGGATTTAGGTATTGCAGGGCGCTGGGCATTGGTGTGTGGTGCGAGCAAGGGTTTGGGTAAGGGTTGCGCCCAGGCACTGGCTGGCGAGGGTGTGAATGTGGTGCTGATCGCACGTGGGGCCGATGCGCTGAATGCCACTGCGGCTGAAATTCAATCGCAACACCCACACATTCAAGTTCGTGCCGTAGCTGGCGATATCACCACCCCCGATGGGCGCGCTGCGGCGTTGAGTGCTTGCCCACAGGTAGATATTTTGGTGACCAATGCTGCAGGGCCTGCGCCAGGCAATTTTCGGGATTGGGACCGAGAGGCCTGGATCAAAGCCCTAGATGCCAATATGCTCACCCCAATTGAACTGACCAAAGCTTGCGTGGATGGCATGATGGCTCGCGGCTTTGGGCGCATTATCAACATCACTTCGGGGGCAGTGAAAGCTCCCATCGATGTGCTCGGCCTATCCAATGGCGCGCGCAGTGGCTTGACCGGCTTTGTGGCTGGGCTGGCGCGCGATGCACGCATCGCCAGCCGCGGCGTTACGATCAATAATTTATTACCTGGTCCGTTTGATACGGAACGGTTGCAAGCCGTGTTAGCCGCCAGCGCACAAGCCAATGGCCATACGATTGAAGCCACGATAGATTCGCGCAAAGCCAGTGTTCCCACACGTCGGTTTGGTTCTGCGGCTGAGTTTGGTGCCACGTGCGCGTTTTTATGCAGCGTACACGCTGGCTATATCAATGGCCAAAACATATTGATGGATGGTGGCTCGTATCCGGGGACGTTTTAAGCTCACTGCCGTGGGTCATTGGGGTAGCAGAAGCGCATAAAGTCGGTGAGCCGCTTAGATTCAGTGATTTCGTCGTGTGGTACCAGTAAGTAGCGCCACGGCTTGGTGCCAACGATTGCGGCGTGATCAGAAGCATGCTTGCACCACCGCGCAGCGGACGCAGCTTTAGCTTGTACTTCCGGAGTATAGATGTCGGCTTTGGCCTTGGTTTCTACCATGAAGTTGGTTAAATCCGTTTGCGCCACAAAGTCAGGGATGTACTCGGGCTGCTCAGTGCCCAATTTGTAGTAGATCTGAAATTGGCCCTTGGCAGGCTTGAACCATTTTGCTGCGTCGCGCTCAAGGATGACGGCGAAGCGACGTTCCGTGTCGGAATCAAACTTCTGTAGTGGGTATAGACAACGCGCAAAGCCACCGAACAGCATTTGCTTGATTCGGCCCAACTCAGTCACGGTTTCACGGAAGTGGTGCGCGGTCTGATCCGCAGTGGCTGTGTAGTTGCAGGCTTTTAATTCCGTGAAACCACGGCTGACTTGGACTTCGTACTCGGTCGCATCTTCCCAGAAGTGCGCCAGCATTTGAGCGTGAATTTCACGGGCGATTAGGCGATGTTCTCGATCCAGCACTTCAAGGGCTTCTGCTTCCGATAGATAGCCCCGCAAGTGCTGAACCATTTGCCCAGCCAGGTCATAGAGCAAATCCGCTTGCGTGAAGTAGTCAATATCGTCGAAGTCAACCAGTGCCTGAACGATGTAATCCTCAGCCCGCTGATGTTTAATGCCCGCTTCCGATGCCAGCGTATTTTGCTCGTTGGTGTGCAGGTTGTGAATGATGATTTCGCGCTTACCGGGCTGAAGGTGCAACCTTGCAACATCAAGCTTGAACGGGTGGAAGCCCGTGGTGACCTGCCCCTTTGGCACCACCGCAATCCGGGGGATGTCAATGGTTTGCTGAACGATGATTTCAGTGGTTTTGGCCACCACGACCGATAGGTCGAATGCCGGCATTTGTTCATCTGCACCCGCCAGCAGTTCACCCTGAGCTGGCTTCAGGCGCTGGGCAACTTCCGCCAGGATGGCCGTCTGCACTTCGGCATTGAGCAATGCGCCGCTGCTGGGGACAAGATCGCGCTTGACCTCGTATTGGCCAATGACATCCATCACCACACGGGCGGCATGGCGTTCGCGTTCGGTAGCAAACACGGGTTCAGGTGCTGGGCTGGGGGCGGCCATGCCTGCGTTTGCTGAAGCGCTGGCGATAGTGGGCGCGTCAACTAGCCCCAAGCGCGCCATAGCACCCGAGCTAACTTGAACACTTACCTTTTTATCATCAGCACTGGGTGCTTCAAGGATGACCTGTTTCAGCCGAATCGGTGAATCGCCGCGATTGGCTTCGTCAATAATTTCCTGAAACTTATCGTGCGCAACGATATTGAGCCGATCAACCGCTGTCACGCCGGTTCGTTTGCCATAGGGCAGGCGCAATCCGCGACCAATGGACTGCTCGATCAATGTGCGCGCATGAGCTGCACGCAACGGCACAATCGTGTAGAGATTGGTCACATCCCAGCCCTCTTTGAGCATATTGACGTGAATGACAATTTCGGTTGGCTCATCCACGCTTTCCACGGCGAGGAGACGCGTGATCATGGTTTCTTCTTCCGCGCCTGTGCGGCTAGAGTCAACCTGAATCACCTTGCCTTGATAGCGCCCGCTGAAGAAGTCTGGTGATTCAAGAAGTGCCAAAAGTTGCGCTGCGTGTGTGGTGTCGCGCGCAATCACGAGCATGAATGGCTTCACCACTTTGACGCCGTTTTCACGGGCGTAGGTCAGCAGTTCTACTTTGGTGGTTTCATGTAGGCGCACGCCGTCCTGTAGCTTGGTTTTTTCGATCTCTTCGGGTGTGTGAGCCTTAGCGTCAAAGTTACGTTGGGTTACAGCGGCGGGTTCTTTAACGAAGCCGTCTTCCATGGCGCGCGCCAATGGGTAGTCCATCACCACGTTCTTGAATGGCACGGGGCCGCGCG
>JAUMCS010000081.1:0-5580 GCA_032122355.1 Burkholderiaceae bacterium | reverse complement strand
AAACGGTGTGGCGGTTAACTCAAGCCCGAACAGCGGCTTGAGTTCATTGATGGCGCGAACCCCAGCGCTGGCGCGATAGCGGTGCGATTCATCCATCAGCAACACAAGATCAGGCAAGTTGGCCAGATGGTTGAAGTAGCTGTCGCCCAACACTTCCTTCATGCGTTTGATGCGGGGTTCTTTGCCGCCCCGCACCTCGGAGTTGATTTTGGAAATGTTGAAGATATTGATGCGTACATCGTGGGCGAAGCCTGTGGCCTGATTTTGAACCACTGCGCCAGTTTGGTCGTAGTTGTCGCCGGCGATGATGAGCGGGGGCTGTTGTGCGAATTCGGCAATGCCCTTGAACACATATTTGGGCGTGTTTGGCTTGAAGTCGGCAATCAGCTTGTTGTAAACGGTCAGGTTGGGGGCAAGTATAAAGAAGTTGTTGATGCCGTGCGCCAGATGCAGGTATGCGATGAATGCGCCCATCAGGCGCGTTTTGCCAACGCCGGTGGCAAGGGCGAAGCACAGTGAGGGAAATTCGCGCTCAAAGTCTTCCAGCGTTTGAAATTGTACTTTTAGGCTGTTCAAAATGGCCGTCATATCGCGCGGCTGGCCAGCCACATCATGGGCCAGCAACTCGGGGGCGGCATTCAAAGCCGCAATCAGTTTGGCCACCGACTCGGCCTGCGGTGGGCGCAGCGACAATCGGCCTGTGACATGGTTTTGAACTCGGGCGTTCATGCTTCTTCTCCATCAAACAGTCCGGGCTGTGGTGCGGCTGCTATTTTTGGTTTAGTGACCTTTGCTAGGGGTGCGGCTTCCGGCTCAGATTGCGCCATGGGCAAATTGGCTACATTGAGGCTGTAGTCGTCATGCCCCCATTCGCAGCGGGACAGCACCATCTTGGGGATTTTTTTCAGGGTCAAATTCGGCCAGCGTTCGTTTGCTTGAGCTGCCGTGATGCCGTGGAATGCTGCGCAACAGATGAGCAAACTTTGGTCGCTGCCGATCTCGTCGGCGAGTGCTTGCAATTGTTCTGCCGATAGGTTTTGAGTGGTAACGTAGATAAAGTCGCGCTCGCTGGAATGGCCGTGCTGCCACCATTGGGTTTCAGATGGTGCATAGCTGAAGGCTTCGAGTTTGCACAAAGCCTCGGCCAACTGCGCGGGGTTGTATTCGGGATTGATAATGGGGTTGCCCCAGCGGTCGTTGACGATGAGGCTAGGTGCTAGGCTGTAGTAGCGGAAACCGCCACCGCCTTGCCAGCCCGTGGCCTCCGTCACGCCACCGGGGTCTTGGCCATCGATGACTTTTTGCAGGCGTGGAATGATATGGGTGTGGCAGTGTTCTCCCAACTCAACCATGATCCAGCGGCGGCCCATTTTGTGGGCGACTGCGCCGGTGGTGCCTGATCCGGCAAAGGAGTCGAGGACGAGGTCGCCGGGGCTTGTTGCCAAATGCAATATTCGCTCTAGCAAACGTTCAGGCTTGGGGGTAGAAAAAATATCGCTGTCGTTAAATTCTCTCACTTCCTTTTTTGCCTCAGTATTGCCACCTACTTCGCTGTGCAACAAAACTGATAAGGGCACGGTTCCTTGCTTTACATCTTTTAGAAACCGCTTAATCATCGGCACACCATCACCACCCTTGCCGAAAACAATCAAGTTATCGGCTAATAATTCTAGATATCTTGAAGGTTTTGCTGCCCAGCAACGACCTTTTGGGGGAAGAACTTTGCGACCAGATGGCAGAGTAATTTCGTAAATGTTTTCACTCACACCTGTTCTCGCATATTGAGCGCCTCTAGCTCCACCCGTCAAACTAATTGTGAAGTTATCTGGTGTGTACAGTCCACGTTCATCATCATTTCTGTCATACCTAGAATTTTGCTCCTCAGTACGGCCAAGTAGATTCGGCGACCAATTTAATTTATTTATAGTGTAAACAAGAATGTGGTCGTGGTTATCACTAAACCACTGTGCATGACCTTGCGGCGCCATCTTCTTTTGCCAAATTAGATTTGAAACAAAGTTACTCCGCCCAAAAATCTCATCGCACATGACCTTCAAATAGTGCGCCTCATTATCATCAATCGTGATCCACAACGACCCATCATCGGAAAGCAATCGCTTGATGATTTCCAGCCGATCACGCATCAACCCCAACCAAATCGAGTGCTCCACACCATCGTCGTAATGCGTGAATGCGCTGCCTGTGTTGTAAGGCGGGTCAATGAACACACACTTAACCTTGCCCGCAAACTCCTGCTCCAGCGCCTTGAGCGCCAGCAAGTTGTCCCCGAAGATCAAACGATTGTCAAAAATATCCGCATCCGAAAACCGCTGCTTCGCATGATACGACCGCGCCGGGTCTTCCAGCAAAATGCGCGGCTCTAACTTTGGCCGCTTCTCTTTGCCAATCCAGGTGAGTTCTAGTTTTTGTTTGTTCATAAAGTCAATAAAAGGTAGAGAACTAAGTTCCCTTGAACAACTTGTTGAGCGGCATCAACAATCCCGATTAATCCCCATCAAGCCGCTACTTTAGTGTGAGGGATACCCTCACTTGGCACCACCAAATCATCGCTGAAGAACATGACCTCATTGCCTACATAGCGGCGCTGTGCCGTGTAGTTGAGACCATAGGTCTTTTCATTAATCAGTTGGTACATCGCACGGATTTCTTCAGCGTTGTCATACGACACAACCCAGTGCCGCTTGAAACTTTTGGACTTGATGGCTTTTGCAATCGCAACATGATCATCATGCTCGTAGTAGTTGCGGTACAGGCCCTTGCCTTTAACGTAATAAGGCGGGTCAAGATAGATCAAGGATTCTTTTGGTAAGAAAGTTTTGCAGCGTTTCAATAGGCCAAGAGAATCTTCGCTGTAAACCGTGATGTCATGTGCCCGTTCGGCAATGGCAAGAATACGCGCCGAAATCACATTTTTCTTGAAGCGCGCATCAAGCTTGTAGGCCCCTTCTTGACTTTTTCCTCCAATAACGCCTGCCTTCAAGATACCCGAGCGATTGGTTCTGTTCATAAAGAGCGTGGCAAAGCCCTTCTCAACCAAACTGGCAGTGCGGTCTCCACGTAGCACCGAGCGCCACTTGAACCATTCATCAATAGTGATGGGAGTAGACGCCAGCAAATCCAGCAATTCTTGAGAATGCTTTGTCACAGAGAACCAAAACGCGAAGACAGCCGGATCGGCATCATTGATATGAATGTGGCTGGCATAGCCATTAAAAAGCAAATCTAACGCCACACCAGCGCCACCGGCATAAGGCTCCAAGTAATGGCCACCCGCAACGCCATTGATCTCCATCAGTTTGGCGATGAAAGGCGCAAAAGGCGCTTTACCACCAGGATACCGCAGTGGGCTGTAAAGCCTATTTGAGTTCATGGGGCACCTTCTTCAACTTAACTTCCAGTGCGCTGAGTTTCGCATCGTCTACGGCGTAGCCGTTTTTCATGACATGGTACAACGCAGCCCTGAAGGCCTGCAAGAATACATTAGTCGCGGTTGGATTCATTTTAATCCAGTGACTCCATGCATTTAACGGCCTGATGCTTGCTGCAAACAACGGTTGAATTTCATTCGAATTATAAAAATTTTTGAAAATATCTCGCTTCTTCTTGTTGCCCTGATAAGCATCCTGACGCTCTTTCAGGTCAACCTTGTCCCCGTTTATGCCCAGTTCCCTGATAACTTCACGGTAGGCGGTTGTGTTGGTAAACGAATCGCGCGTAAATTGCTTATTGTTTTTCCAAAAATCATCATTGGGCGGCAAGTTGTAAAGGTGCTCAAAAATCAAATGATCAGGAGGCAAATGCCCAGGCAGGATGACGACCGTTTTAAAGTCTTTATTTTTCAGATGCGCTTTTGCATCCTCATCCAAGCAAATCACACTGCTAACGCTGAATTCGGGCACTTGGCGATCAAGCAGATTCACGTAATTTGTGCAACCCATCTTAATGCCTGACATTTGAGTCAGACACTTTTTAAAAGGCTGTCGCTTAATCAAGGCCGCGAAAAAATCTTCTGCCTCTTTGTCTTCAAAGTAAACATTGACAAGTGGGAGGATAGTTTCGGGAGCCAACTCGACAGGGCGCGTATGGATGTCAGCGCTGATTCTCGCCCAAGACCAATCAGTTTTTACCTCGACTTTTCCGAATGTGTTGCATAGGTAAACAGTCTTGAACTTTTGGCTATGCTTATGCTGACTCTTCTCGTAGGCATACTCAATCATGATTGGAGAGTGCGATGTCATGACCACTTGTAAATTAAGCTTCCGACATTCGCGTTCAAATATCTTGAGCAAGTTGACTTGTGCGGTTGGGAATAAACCAGCATCAGCCTCATCAATCAAAAGCAAGCCACCTTTGTAATCGGCATATTCGGCTTGAAGTTTTTTGAATGACAGCAGCGCCATGATGATCTGACCCGCATTGTCTTCGCCTGCAGAAACCGACTCATGGTCGTAGTTATCTCCGTGTGATACCGCAGAAGTGATGGTTCCGTGGGTGCCCGTGGCTTTCGTTGAGCTCCGATTCAGAAGCTCATTGGTCAGTGCAATGAACTCTGTTTCATGGGATTTTAAATAATCAAAATCTATTGCTTTGTAGTCGCGATCCGCAATTGGATACAACCTCTTCAAGCTCAAAAAAATTACAGGGTGGGTGAAGTTTCTGCTTGTATTACCTTTGGCAATGCTGTTGTTTCTGATAACGAAACGAGGTAATATTTTTTTGGTCTTATAATCAGTTCGCCTCATCAACTCCAAGTTTGCCGTTGCATCTTGATTGGTGTATCCATCGTGCAAAATTATGCTGGCAGACATAGAACCAGGTACATCGTACCTCTCTGATATTCTAATGTGTTCGCTGTACTTGGACTTAAAGCCCTGCCCGCTAATTTGCTTGTATGGCAAAAGCGCTGCACCAGTAACATAATCTTCTTTAAAACTGAAAATTTGCGCTGCAATGCCAAGAATAGATGACTTGGATGTTCCGTTTTTTCCGCAAATGACGGTGATGTAATCGCCAAACTCGACTTCTACGTTGTGGAGTGCACGGAATTTATGGATATAGAGTTTTTTAATTTGTGTCTGTGCCATTTCGTATTTCTTGCGTCTTATCTTTGACCCGTTAGCTCAACCAGGCCTGTCTTAAAGTTTACAGTCATCACACCAATTCTCATTCAACAATCAACAGCTTGTGCTCAACCACCTACTTCGCAATCAGAGCTTAGCGCGCAATCAATGGCTTGCTCAAACCGCCGCCACTGAATCAAGCCCTCAAAGCTTTTACTAGCCATTACAACCTTTGTGCGCTCATTCATGACTTCAAGAGAACGGAAAACATAGTGACAGAAGATGCGACATAGATTCAAGACAACTGATCAATACGCCAAACCGCACTCGCCAATTTGGCTAATGCCTTTTGTCTGCCTTCGATGCGCGAGGGTGTCCAGTCTTCGTTGTCTGCAGCCAGTTTTTGGGTCAACTCAAACGGTGCAATGGCCAGCAGGGGACGCTTCAGGGCATAGCTGGCGTTGCCAATGTCTTTGTTGGCCCCTTTGGTCAGCAAGGC
>JAUMCS010000080.1:0-2875 GCA_032122355.1 Burkholderiaceae bacterium | reverse complement strand
ATTCACGATGTTCGCTTGAAATTGATGGGCTCAAAGTAATTCATACCCCGGATCCACTGATTGAAATGGTTGGCTTTACAAAGAGCGATCGCCAAATTGCTTTACTACGAATTCCTCAATTACAGCTTCAATTAAAATTCATTAATCTAGCTGATCATCAAGTTCAAGTTCTTTTAGAAAGGTTTGATCTCTACACCCGTAGGGGTGGCGGTTAGATCATCAGGAGAATTGATATGACTTTATTTATTGATCGTGTTGACCACCTCGTTCTTACTGTTACGGATATTGAGAAGACTACCCAGTTTTATGAAAAGGCACTCGGTTTTGAGCGAGAGTTCTTTAAAGGACCGGAAGGGCAGCCACGTTATGCCTTGTTATTTGGTCAATACAAGATCAATCTCCAAGATAAAAATACCGAGACCCCAACGAAGGCAAAAGTGCCAACCATTGGTGCGGGGGATTTTTGCTTGATCTCGAAGGTGCCGCTCGATGACTTTATTGCGCATCTTCAAAAAGTTGGTGTGGCGATCGATACCGGGCCTGTGCAACGGCGTGGGGCGCTTGGGCCAATTCGCTCGGTGTATTTCAGGGATCCGGATGGAAACCTGGTCGAAGTGGCCGAATACATCTAAATTTCACTGTAAAGCACCACAAAAGCCCCCAAAAGGGGCTTTTTTCTATTTCTTTAAATCACTGATTTAACTCAGTTATTTCCTTATTTTTCCATAGATGGGCATTTAGTCGCCCAAATATGTATATTTTTATTGACAAAGATATATGTAAAATTAGAATTACACTTAGGAAAAGTAGGTTATTACGATTTTGTGGCAGAGGGTGTCATAAAACCCGCGTGCGGGTGGAGCACGAGCAGTAGGGTGTCTTTCAAAGGGAGAAAACTATGTCAGACCCAAACAAGGTATGGCCCACCGGCTTAACGGAGGCTGAATCTGAAGAGTTACACCGTAATCTGATTCAAGGCACGCAGTTTTTTGGCATGATCGCAGCTCTTGCCCATTTGCTTGCGTACATTTATTCGCCTTGGCTGAAATAAGGAGATAAAAAATGATTTACGGAAAAATGTGGTGTGTCGTAAAACCATCCGTCGGGATCCCATTGTTCTTGGGCGCCTGCGCAGTTGGTTCATTTGCTGTTCATACAATGATTCTCAACAATACAACGTGGGTTAAAGCATTTTTGAATGGTAATGCTGATAAAGTAGCTAGCGCTTCAGCATCGGCAGCAGCAGCACCTGCAGCACCTGCAGTGAAGAAGTAAAGTACTTTAATTTTTCACTAGTCCGAGGTCGGCGGGCCTCGGACTTTTTGCATTTTGATAGTGAGTCTTGACGCCGGTTGATCCTGATGGTGAGATAGCTATACATGAAACGCTTGAGCGAGAAACTAGTGCAATCCTGGGCCAGTCTTGGTCCTAAGTTTCTGCCGTTTGCAGACGCCGCCACCCCCGATTTGCCCCTCTCGCGACTTCTGCGACTCTCCTTGTTTCAAGTTTCGGTTGGCATGGCCTTGGTCTTATTGATCGGGACCCTCAATCGCGTCATGATTGTTGAGCTTAGGGTGCCTGCTTCCTTAGTGGCGATTATGGTTTCCTTGCCGCTCGTGTTTGCACCATTTCGAGCGTTGATTGGCTTTCGCTCTGACACCCATCGCTCTGAGCTTGGGTGGCGACGCGTTCCCTATATTTGGATGGGAACCTTAGTTCAGTTTGGTGGACTTGCAGTCATGCCATTTGCCTTATTGGTTCTCTCGGGAGGCGGGAATTCAGCAAGTGCCCCGGCTTGGATTGGTCAGGCATCTGCCGCACTTGCTTTCTTATTGGTGGGTGCTGGTATTCACATTACCCAGACCGTTGGATTGGCACTCGCGACCGACTTGGCACCACAAGAATCGCAGCCCAAAGTGGTTGGGCTCATGTATGTCATGTTGCTCCTTGGAATGATTGTGAGCGCTTTTGTATTTGCAGCAGTCTTGGAGGATTTTTCACCAGGTCGTCTGATTCAGGTCATTCAGGGGTGTGCTATTGCGACGATGATTTTGAATGTGATTGCGCTGTGGAAGCAGGAGACCCGCGATCGAAATCGTCGTTTTAAGAATCCCCACCAACCCACTTTTAAACAATCTTGGGATCTCTTTTGCAAAGGCGATCACGCTATTCGTCGCTTAACCGCTGTTGGTTTGGGAACCATGGCATTCACCATGGAGGATGTTCTGTTGGAACCCTATGGTGGCGAGATTCTAAAACTCAGTGTTAGTTCCACCACGTTTTTGACTGCAACATTGGCAATGGGTGGCTTGATCGGATTTGGACTTGCATCGCGTGTGCTCAGTCGTGGTGCGGATCCGTTTCGGATGGCTAGTATGGGCGCACTGGTAGGCTTACCCGCTTTTGTGGCGGTTATTCTTGCGGCCCCGTTTGCCTCTGCTTCACTATTTAGTTTCGGGGTCTTCCTGATTGGATTTGGAGGTGGCTTATTTGGTCATGGCACATTAACGGCCACCATGAATCTTGCGCCACCGGAGCAACGCGGATTGGCTTTGGGTGCCTGGGGTGCTGTGCAGGCCACTGGAGCAGGGATTGCAATGGCTCTGGGCGGAGTCATTCGCGATCTTGTCAATTACTTGGCAATAAACAGTTACCTCGGCGCAGCTTTAGTTGACCCAAGTACGGGATATATTGCCGTGTATGCTATTGAGATCGCACTTTTAATTGCAACCATAGTCGCGATGACCCCATTAATCAAGCAACGGGTATTGCCACAGCCCTTGCAAACGAGTTCAGGTGGCATTGGTGGTAGTTCTTAGTTAAGGAGAGAGCGATGGAAGCAGGTTACGTTGTTGCAATTTTGATCGTTGCCATT
>JAUMCS010000079.1:16080-60786 GCA_032122355.1 Burkholderiaceae bacterium | reverse complement strand
TATCATATTTGGGGTTATTATTTTGAGAAACAAGGTCTCCACGATTTTTGGATTCCAACAGCTGCAGTTATCAAAGACAACAAAGTCAAAAATGTAGAAATAGATTTTGAAAAATACAGTTATAGACCTTTACTCGAACACCAAAAGGAAGCAGTAAAAACACTCTGTGAGAATAAAAAACACATTTTAGCGGATGATTTAGGGCTTGGTAAAGCAATGATCAATAATACTTTGATTTACACACCAACTGGTACTAAGAAAATGGGTGAGATTGTTATTGGTGATAAAGTAATCGGTTCGGATGGAAAACCATATAATGTAATTGGGGTTTTCCCACAGGGAAAAAAAGAAACGTATAAAATTACGTTCAACGATGGATACTCAATATTTACGGACGATGAACATCTCTGGTCAGTATCTTCTTCTAACCATGGTAAAAACTCCAATAACAATAGGTTGAAGAAAACTCTTACATTATCCACGAAACAAATGTATGAAAATCATATTATACAAGATCAAGGTCGTGGATACAATAATTTTAGAACATACTCAATAAACACTCACTATCGAGGGTCCAACGGAGCAAACAAATGGCAAATACCCATAGTAGAACCAATTGAGTTTGAAAATAACGAGGAACTACCAATAGATCCCTATCTATTAGGTCTAATTTTAGGGGACGGTCATATCCAAAGTATTTCATGTAGGTTCGAAACTCATCGAGATGATTTTGATGAACGAGGCATGATGGCTAAGCGGGATGTGACACGCTTGCCTTTTGAGGTTGATGGGCGACATATTGTGTTGGTGGATGATGTTTTACACACAGGTAGAACGATTCGGGCAGTCATCAACGAATTGTTTGATTTTGGCCGGCCCGCCAGTGTCATGTTGGCTGTTTTGGTTGACCGTTTTGGGCGTGAATTGCCCATAGAAGCTGCATGCGCCGCGTCAAAACTGACTTTGCCCGATAACCAGCGCTTGTCGCTCAAAAAGAATGATGATGGGCATTTTTCATTCCAAATAACTCAAATAGCCGCGGCCGGAGAGCAACCAGTATGAGAAATCCGCAACTGAATCGACATGGTGAACTGCTGCATTTGCTTTCTACGGAAGGGCTGCCGGTTGCTATTCTTCATCAGATTTTGGATACCGCTGAAACCTTTCTATCGGTGAATGATCGAGAGGTTAAAAAAGTGCCTTTACTTAGGGGTAAGAGTGTTTTTAATTTATTTTTTGAAAACAGCACACGAACTCGAACCACCTTTGAGATTGCAGCCAAGCGTTTAAGTGCTGATGTGATCAATTTAGATATCGCTCGCAGCAGTGCCACCAAAGGCGAAAGCTTGCTGGATACTATTGCAAATTTGAGTGCGATGCATGCCGATATGTTTGTCGTGCGGCACAGTGAATCAGGCGCACCTTATTTGATTGCGCAACACTGTGCGCCTCATGTTCATGTGATCAATGCAGGTGACGGCCGCCATGCGCACCCCACCCAGGCCTTGTTGGATATGTACACCATACGCCACTATAAAAAATCGTTTTACAACCTGAGCGTGGCGATTGTGGGGGATATTGTGCATTCGCGCGTAGCCCGATCGGATATTCATGCCATGACCACTTTGGGGGTGCCAGATATACGTGCCGTGGGGCCTAAAACATTGGTTCCCGCTGATTTGAGCCAATTGGGGGTGCGAGTGTGCCATGATATGGCCGAAGGCGTAAGGGATGCGGATGTCATTATCATGTTGCGCTTGCAGAACGAGCGCATGAGCGGTGCTATGCTGCCCAGTGCCGGTGAATTTTTCAAGAAATTCGGCCTCACTGCCGACAAGTTAGCGCTGGCTAAGCCCGATGCTATTGTGATGCACCCGGGCCCCATTAATCGAGGCGTTGAAATTGATTCAGTCGTGGCCGATGGCTCTCAAAGTGTGATACTGCCTCAAGTGACTTTTGGTATTGCCGTGCGCATGGCTGTGATGTCGATTATTGCGGGGACTGAAGCATGAGCAATCATATTCTTATTCAAAACGGGCGGTTGCTTGATCCGGCTACTGGCTTGGATCGGGTGGGTGATGTGGCCATTGCCGATGGTCGTATCGTGGCCCTGGGCCAAGTTCCTACCAGCTTTGCCCCTAACTTAATCTTTTCAGCTGAGGGTCATGTGGTGATGCCGGGTTTGGTCGATTTGGCAGCCCGGTTGCGCGAGCCTGGGCATGAGCATGAGGGTATGTTGGAGTCTGAACTTTCGGCCGCTGCAGCTGGAGGTGTGACAAGTTTGGTGTGTCCTCCCGATACGGACCCCGCTTTAGATGAGCCAGGTTTGGTAGAAATGCTCAAATTTAGAGCGCGCAAATTGTCTCGGTGCCGTGTTTTTCCTGTGGGTGCTTTAACCCGAGGTTTGGCAGGGCAAGCACTCACAGAAATGGCCGAGCTGACTGAAGCGGGTTGTGTGGGGTTTGGTCAAGCAGATCAGCCCGTTGTTGATACGCAAATTTTGCAGCGCGCACTGATGTATGCAGCAACCTATAACTACATGGTATGGTTGCGCCCGCAAGATCCTTGGTTGGGTAAAGGTGTCGCAGCCAGTGGCCCGTTGGCTACCCGCATGGGCTTGTCTGGGGTTCCGGTGGCTGCAGAAACCATAGCCTTACATACGATTTTTGAGCTGATGCGCACGACAGGCGCACGCGTGCATTTGTGCCGTATATCCAGTGCCGCAGGGGTTGAATTAGTACGCCAAGCACGCGCTGAGGGTTTACCCGTAACCTGCGATGTGAGCCAAAACGCCTTGCATTTGATTGATGTGGATATGGGCTTTTATGACTCTGCCATGCGCTTGATGCCCCCTATGCGTCAAGCCCGTGACCGTGAAGCCTTACGCCGTGGCTTGGCTGATGGCACTATTGACGCGGTGGTCAGTGATCATATGCCCGTGAGTGCCGATGAAAAAGCCTTACCGTTTGCTGAGGCCGTCCCTGGAGCAACGGGTTTAGAGTTGTTGTTGAGCCTTACCCTCAAATGGGCTGAGGAAGAAAAGATTCCATGGGTGCAGGCCCTTAAACTCATTACCCACCAGCCTTCCAGGGTTCTGGGTACGGCCTTAGGATCATTGGCAGAAAGTGCAGGGCGCTTAATGGTTGGTGGCGTTGCGGACATTTGTGTATTCGACCCCGCTGAAATTTGGTGCGCTACGCCTGAGCAGTTGCGTAGCCAAGGTAAACACACTCCCTTTGGTTCCTTGAGTACCAATACGGCCTTGCCCGGGCGCGTCAAAGCTACTTTAGTTGCAGGTACGTTATCCTTTCAGGCTGTTTAAAAATAATGCGAGTTTTTTTATGACACTACAAACCCCATCCTATTCCATTACACCCCGTGATCAAGCTGAAATACTGGCGCAGGCACTGCCTTACATACGCCAGTTTCATGGCAAAACCATCGTGATTAAATACGGCGGTAATGCGATGACCGACCCGGCTTTACAGCAAGATTTTGCTGAAGATGTGGTGTTGCTAAAGTTAGTGGGTATGAACCCGATCGTGGTGCATGGCGGTGGCCCACAAATTGATGATGCTTTAAATCGCTTGGGTAAAAAGGGTACCTTTATTCAAGGTATGCGTGTGACGGATGCCGAAACCATGGAGGTGGTTGAGTGGGTACTAGGCGGGCAGGTTCAACAAGATATTGTAGGCTTGATCAATGCGGCTGGTGGTAAGGCTGTGGGCCTAACTGGCCGAGATGGTGGCCTGATCCGCGCACGACAATTAAAGCTACTCGATCAAACAGACCCTAACAAAGAGCATGATGTGGGCCAGGTGGGTGAAATTGAATCGATTGATCCAAGTGTGGTGAAGGCTTTACAGGATGATGCTTTCATTCCTGTGGTAAGCCCTATCGGTTTTGGCCGGAATAATGAGAGTTACAACATCAATGCCGACCTAGTGGCGAGTAAGTTAGCCGAAGTATTAAAGGCTGAGAAGCTGATGATGCTGACCAACATCAAAGGCGTTCTAGACAAGCAGGGTGAATTGATTACCGAGCTGACATCGAAGCGTGTGGATGAGTTGATTGCCGATGGCACCATTTCCGGCGGTA
This sequence comes from Burkholderiaceae bacterium, assembly GCA_032122355.1. Lineage (GTDB taxonomy): Bacteria > Pseudomonadota > Gammaproteobacteria > Burkholderiales > Burkholderiaceae_C > RFTU01. The sequence goes on along the minus strand of JAUMCS010000079.1, from coordinate 56,688 downwards.
TGCTCCCCAAAATTGCCGGAGCTATTGATGCAGCCAAATGCGGTGTGAATGCGGTGCACATTGTCGATGGCCGTGTGCCGCATGCACTGTTGCTAGAAATTTTAACGAATCAAGCCTTCGGAACAATGATTCGCTCGCATTGATAGCACACAGTGATGTATCAACGGCAACGCCAAAATGTTTGGTTTTTTGATTTGGATGATACTTTGCATCACGCGGGCGCTTGGTTGTTCCCGCAAATGAATGCGGCGATTACCCGCTACATTCAGCAAGTTTTACAACTGCCCTATGAACAGGCCGATGCGCTTAGGGTGAATTATTGGCGGCGGTATGGCTCTACGGTGATCGGTTTGATGAGGCATCATCAGATTGCCCCAGCCCATTTTTTACATCAAACTCATCAATTCCCGGATTTAGAAGATCATGTTCACGGGCACCGGCATGATTTAGTCGCCTTACAGAAGTTGCCGGGGCGTCGCGTTTTGCTAACGAATGCGCCCAAAACTTATGTGCGTAGGGTGTTGTCTGTATTAGGTTTGGCGGGTTTTTTTAGTGGTATATACGCCCTTGAAGATATGAAAATGTTTGGTCATTGGCGCCCTAAGCCCGATGCCCGAATGTTGCGTTGTTTGGCCGTGAGGCTAGGGGTGGCGCCCCAACAGTGCATTTTGGTTGAAGATACATTGAGCCATCAAAAGGCTGCGCGTCGGGTGGGTATGACCACCGTATGGATGCAAAGGTGGCAAGCTAAAGAAGAAGCTCGGCGGCATCGCAAGCCGTCGTATGTGGATATTCGAATACGTCGTCTGCGTGAATTATTATGATCATGAATGCAAACCTTTTATCTGAATCGACGATGGAATTACGCCCGGTAACCGATGTGGCAGTGGGAATTTTGATGCGTGCTGGCACTGGCGGTCAAGAGTTTTTATTAACCACCCGCCCCACAGGCAAGGTCTATGCGGATTATTGGGAATTTCCAGGTGGTAAATTCGAACTAGGTGAAACGGTAGAGCAAGCCCTTCAGCGCGAACTTCAAGAAGAGCTAGGTATTCGCATCGCATCGTGTTTTGTGTGGCGCGAACAGATGTTTGATTATCCGCATGCGCGGGTGCGTTTGCATTTTTGCCAGGTGTTTGCTTGGAGTGGTGAAATCCAAATGTGCGAGGGGCAACAAATGCAATGGTGCACATTGCCGGTGGCAGTTTCACCAGTTTTGCCGGGAACTCTGCCCGTTTTAGAGTGGTTTGCTCAAGATTGGGGTTATCAAGGTGCATTAACGGTTTCAGAGGAAAGTTTATGACATCAGAAAATAGACATGGGGATTGGTTGAATCAAATACGCTGGGATGCACAGGGTTTGGTGCCAGTGATAGCGCAAGAGAAGGAAACTGGCGATGTATTGATGTTCGCCTGGATGAATCGAGAAGCCTTGATGCGTACCGTTGAAATCAAGCAGGCGGTTTATTGGAGTCGATCAAGAAAGAAGCTTTGGCACAAAGGTGAAGAAAGCGGGCATTTTCAAAAAGTCCATGAAATTCGCCTCGATTGCGATGCGGATGTTCTGCTTCTAAAAGTGTCACAATGCGGTCATGATCCTGGTATAGCCTGTCATACGGGAAGACACAGTTGTTTTTTCCACGTGTTAGAGGGTGATCAATGGCAAGTTGCTGATCCCATACTCAAACCGATGTAACTGATTCAGAAAATTTGCTTTCATGAACCCAACTCCATTTGCTCTCAAAGCCCCTATTGCTGCTATAGATATTGGGTCGAATAGTTTTCGCCTTGAAGTGGCACAAATTAAAGGCGATACTTACCGCAAGCTTGATTATTTGAAGGTGCCGGTACGGCTCGGTGTTGGCTTGAATGAGCAGGGGTTCTTGAGCCCCCAAGCATTTGATGTGAGCATTGAAACGTTAAAGCAATTTGCCATGATCCTTCGGCGTTATGAACTTGCTGGGGTAAGGGCAGTGGCAACTCAGACCTTGCGGGAAGCGAAAAATAGAGATGATTTTTTGGGTCAGGCCGAGAAGGTATTGGGGTGTCCGATTGAAGTGATCTCTGGCCGCGAGGAGGCGCGTTTGATATTCGCAGGCGTTTCGTATATGCACCCTACTAGCCAATCGCGTTTGGTTGTGGATATTGGGGGGCGTTCGACTGAAATGGTCGTGGGTAAGGGTGCTATGCCCGGTGTAGCCGAGTCGTTTGGGTTGGGTAGTCAGTCGATTACTGCGCGTTATTTTGCCGATGGTCAACTCACCGCCGCCGCCTTTCGAGCAGCACAAATTGCAGTGGGCGCCGAATTAGAAGAGGCTCAGGCGCTATTTGCGCAACAACGCTGGAAGGAGGTTATGGCATCTTCTGGTACAGCCGGAGCGGTATCGCAATTGCTGGCGGGGCATGGTATTACCGATGGGCGAATTCACCCTAATGCCTTGGCTTGGTGTATTGAACGCTGTGTTGAAGCTGGGAAAATACAGAATCTGCGTTTGCGAGGCCTTAAAGAAGATCGCCGTCCGGTGATTGCTGGTGGTTTATCGATTTTATATACGCTGATGGTGCAGTTTAAGATTGATGAAATTTTACCTGCCAAAGCTGCCCTGCGTGAGGGAGTGATTGTGGATTTGCATCATCGCTTGGCTGCTTTGCAATCCGGTGCAGTCAGTGATATGCGTGATGAAAGCGTTAAAGGTATGCAAGCACGGTTTGGCGTAGATATTCCACATGCTATAAGCGTGCGTGAGCATGCCTTAAAATTTTTGAATCAATTGATGCCCCATGCACCGATTGATTTGAGGCAGGAATTGGGGTGGGTTTGTGATTTGCATGAAATAGGTATGATGATTTCACACCACGATCATCATCGTCATAGTGCCTATTTAATGGCGCATATGGACGCACCAGGATTTTCGCAAAGTCAACAGCGGCGTATGGCTGATATGGTGCTCGGTCAGCGTGGCGGCTTGCGTAAATTAGAAGAGGCCTGTGCTAACCGCAGTTTTAGCATGGTTTTGTTGTGCTTGCGTTTGGCGGTTTTGTGTTGCCATGCGCGTCATGTTGAGCATGAAGCTCGGCTTACAGTGGAAATGGATCGCAGTGGGTTGATTGAAGTAAAAGCACAAAACCCCGATTTAAGAACTCAGTATTTAATGCAAGAAGAAATGGCAGCATGGGCTAAGCATGATTTACTGAAGGTGAGTTGGGAGGGATGATAGTATGCTTCGCATGGCTTATCGCTGATGTGCCAGCTGACAGCTAATGTGTCTATGCCGTCTATGCCATTAGCGCCTGATGGGCATTTAACCCTTTCATGTTTAATTGAGTATAACTGCCATCTGGCTGTAAAACCCAACTGCCACGCTCATCATGCAAGTAGGGGATCAAACATTTATCAATGATAGTTTGTCGGTGTTGAAGGTCTAATATAGGCCAAGCCAGTTCTATGCGTCTGAGCATATTGCGGCTCATCCAATCTGCACTCGACAAATACAGTACTTCTTCATCTGGGGCATCACCCCAGCGAAAATAAAACACCCGCGCGTGCTCTAAAAATCGACCAATCACCGATCGAATGCGTATGTTTTCCGTGCGCCCATGGATGCCAGGCGCTAACATACATGCCCCGCGGATAATTAAGTCAATTGACGCACCCGATTGAGCAGCCTTGATCAGCCCCTTCATTAAGCTGGGATCGGTGAGTGCATTGCATTTGATAACTACTCGGGCTTTATAGCCTTTTAGTGAAGCTTGTTCAATTTGGCCCAAGAATTTCAGCATGGTGGCTTGCAATGATGCAGGTGCAATGAGCATCTTTTTTAGTGGTGGCAAATCCGCTAAACTGGCCAGTTGCCGAAAAACCGCTTCAGCATCCGAGGTGAGTTCAGGGTGGCAGGTGAGTAAGCCAACATCGGTGTAGAGTTTGGCGGTAGCAGCATTGTAGTTGCCCGTGGATAAGTGTAAATATTGCTTGAGTTTGGGCGACCGAGTACTGCCCTCGCGACGCGTAACGAGCAACATTTTGGCATGCGTTTTAAGCCCCACCATGCCATACACCACCTGTGCGCCAACCGCCTCAAGCCGCTCAGCCCAGTTGATATTGGCCTCTTCATCAAAGCGTGCTTTGAGCTCAACTACTGCGAGCACCTCTTTGCCCCGCTTGGCGGCTTCAATTAACAGTTGCATGAGTTCAGAGTGCCCACCCGTTCGATAGACGGTTTGGCGTATCGATAAAACCTGCGGGTCATTCACGGCCTCGCGCAACCAATCAATGATAGGCTCAAAGCTTTCAAAGGGGTGATGCATAATGATGTCACGTTCACGCATTTGAGCCATGATAGGCGTGCCCCGCGTTTCTAGTGCTTGCGGCCATGTAGCTTGATACGTTCTAAAACGTAAATGCGGTGCATTGACTTGATCAATCAGTTGCGTGAGCCGAACCAGATTGACAGGGCCTTTAACGCGGTATAGTGCTTCATCCGGGAGGTCAAAATGCTGCTGCAATATGTCGCTGAGATATTTCGGGCAGGTTTTTACTACCTCTAATCGAATAGCTTGTCCAAAGTGTCGCGTGCTCAAACCCGTGCGCACAGCAGTGCGTAGGTTTTGCAAATCATCTTCATCGACATCAATATCTGAATCACGAGTAACGCGAAATTGGGAAAAAGCTTGGACGGTTCGGCCAGCAAATAAATCGGATAAATGCGCCCGAATCACACTCGATAATTTGACAAAACATTGTCTGCCTTGACTAAGGGATGCGGGTAGCGCAATCACGCGTGGCAATGCACGAGGTACCCGGACAATCGCGATGCGGTTAGGGTGCGATTTATCGACATTGTCATCCAAGCCAACAATAAAATTTAGCGATTTGTTGGCTACCTGTGGAAAGGGATGGGTGGGGTCTAGGCCTATGGGTACAAGCAGCGGATAAACCTGCTGAATAAAGAATTGCTGTACCCATGCTTTCTGCGCTTCGTTGCGTTCTTCATGAGACAAAATAAAAACGCCTGCCTCACGCAATGCCGGCATGACTTCTTCATTAAATACTGTGTATTGTTCGTCAATTAGTTCATGAGCAGACTTTGAAATCGCCGCGATATCGGCTTTCGCATGCTCGTTATGGTTGTTGCGCGAATCGCTGAGTAAGTCAGCAAACCGCACCTCAAAAAATTCATCGAGGTTAGACGAAACAATGGTGATATAGCGCAGACGCTCTAATAGGGGTACATCGGGATAACGTGCTTGAGCGAGAACTCGGCGATTGAAAGCGAGTAATGATGCCTCTCTACTGAGAAAACACGATTGGAATTGAGTAATATTTTGCATGTTTCAATTTTACCAAGTAGCTATTTATGAAGTCGCACTACACCTTAGCTTGCGACCATGACAATTTGATGTCGGGGTATCCCTTGTTTGCAAGTTTGTGGCGTAAGATAGCTCAGAATTTATTCTCATCATTTGATACGGGAGTTCGTCAACGTGCCTACGCAAGATATCTTGAACCATTTGGCTGATGTGATTGAAAATAGACGCCAGGGTGACCCTGAAAAAAGTTACGTAGCGCGTTTATTCCATAAAGGAACGGATGCCATTTTGAAAAAAATTGGCGAAGAAGCGACTGAAACTGTGATGGCAGCGAAAGATGGTGATGTGCAGAAAATCATTTATGAAATGGCCGACTTGTGGTTTCATTCTATGATTGCTTTGGCTCAATTTGGCTTAAAGCCAGCCGATGTTTTGGCCGAATTACAGCGGCGTGAAGGCTTATCAGGTTTGGAAGAATTTGCTGCACGTAAAGCGATTGCCCGTGAGCAGGGTAAAAATGACTAAAACCATGACTATGCATACAAAACATTTATCAGATCCCAGTTGCTTGTTTTGCAAAATTGTTGCGGGCAGCATTCCGGCTAAAAAAGTGCATGAAGACGAGCACATGATGGCGTTTCATGACATTGCTCCTTGGGCACCGGTACACATTCTTTTAGTGCCCAAAAAACACATTGTGTCTATGGATACAATCACACTTGGGGATAGCTCGCTTTTGGGCCATATGATGGCGCTTTCAACTCAATTAATGCATCAATTAGGTGTGAGAAACGGTTTTCGGCATATCATTAACACAGGTCGTGATGGTCGCCAAGAAATTGCTCATTTACATATTCATGTCATGGGTGGTGACAGGCCTTGGGTAAAGGGTTGATTGCGGATTGGAAGTTTCGTTCATTTAGCGGTGATAATTTTGTTTTTAGAAAGGGTTCACAATGGGATCATTCAGTATTTGGCATTGGCTGATTGTTTTGTTGGTGGTGGTTTTGATATTTGGTACTAAAAAACTCAAAAACATGGGTTCTGATTTGGGCTCAGCTGTCCACGGATTTAAGGAAGGGATGAAAGGGGGTGCTCAGTCTGACGCATCTGCGAACACTCCTCCTGTACAACAAGTCGCTGCACCCACAGCTGTACAGCAACATGGTGTGCAAAAAACCGCTGATACCGTCACGGATGTGGAAGTCAATACCAAGGTATGATTGATTTTGGCTTTGATAAGCTGGCTCTGATAGGTGCCGTTGCATTGATTGTGATCGGGCCTGAGCGTTTGCCCAAGGTGGCGCGCACAGTGGGTCACTTATTTGGCAAAGCGCAACGCTACATGGCAGATGTTCGGGCCGAAGTCAATCGATCCATTGAGCTCGAAGATTTGAAGAATATGAAGTCTGACCTGGAAGAAGCCGCCCGTGGAGTCGAAGCAACAACGCAATCGTTTGTGAGCGATTTGAATGCCTCCGCAGACTTTACCGGCTCACTGAGCAATCAGGAAGCTGAAGATTCGTTAGCCAATCATCGCAATTACCCAGAATATGTGCATCCTCGCAAAAAATGGCGCGTCAAACGTACGGCCACGCCACAGTGGTATAAACATCGGCAGGGCATTCGCACGCGAACGCTTTCCGGTGCGGCCCGTGTGGCGCGTTATCGGCCCAAAGTAGCTAATTCGTATTCTTCGAGCACGTTTTCATGAGCGATCACCCCAAGCCAGATGGCGCCGCTGCACCTGAGGGCAATGAACAACCATTTGTATCGCATCTCATTGAGCTGCGAGATCGTCTGATTCGAGCGCTGCTGGCCGTGCTAGTGGTTTTTGGTTTGCTGTGTATTTGGCCCAGCCCATCGGGTTTGTATGATTGGCTGGCTCAGCCCTTGGTTTCGCATTTGCCAGCTGGAACCAAGTTGATTGCTACCAATGTGATTTCGCCTGTTTTGGTACCACTTAAAATTACCCTATTGGCGGCTTTTTTGGGCGCGCTACCTTATGTGCTTTATCAAGCATGGTCTTTTATTGCGCCGGGTTTGTATGCGCATGAACGTCGATTTATTTACCCCTTGGTTATTTCTAGCACTTTGTTGTTTTTGGTAGGGGTGGCTTTTTGCTATTTACTAGTGATACCGGCGCTATCCCAATTCATTCAAGTTTGGGCCCCCAGCAGCATCACCGCGGCACCGGACATTGAGCAATATTTTGGCTTTGTCTTGACCTTGTTTGTGGTTTTTGGCTTGGCCTTTGAGGTGCCTATCGTTGTGATTGTATTGGCTACAGTGGGCATAGTCAGTGTGGAAAAGCTCCGGGAATTCCGCGGTTATTTTGTCGTGCTGGCATTTATTATTGCCGCAGTAGTGACGCCGCCTGATGTGGTTTCTCAGTTGGCGCTCGCTATTCCCATGTGTATATTGTACGAATTGGGGGTTTGGATTGCTGCAGGTCTTGAAAGACGTCGAACAGTAGATGAATCTGCTGAAAACTCTCCAACAGCCTAGTCCAGTAATTTCCAGACATATTCGACTTTGCCGGATAGCCGTTCAGGTTTACCATCAATGCTACCGGGTTGACCTTGGCAGGCTTTAACAGCATCTAAGGTGAGTCGGTCAAGTTGTTTATGTTCCCGAGTGGGGCCACTTGATTTTTCAATGTAAGCCTCCGCGATACTGCCATTGGTATTCATGATGAAAGCAATCACTACGCTTCCTTGGGTACCAGCCCGCTGAGCTGCCCATGAATAGATAGGCTTTGGGCATTGATTGAAGTTGAGTTGCGGCGGTATGCGTTTGGCATCAGTATTGCCCGCAGCGGCTGGTGCTGAATTGTAGGAAGGTGTAGGAGCGTCGAATGGCTCTGCAGAGGAGCTGTTTGTATCAGCTGAAGATGGCTGAGTGAGTTTGAACTCGGGCGCGGTATGGGCGGCTGCCTCGGTTGCTATGGTGGCTGTTGTTGATTGTTCTGCTGAGTTGGTGGCCGAAGATGGGTTAATTGGCTTGATCGCAGCGGACTTATTAAAAGCATTGGGTTGTTGTGATGGCGAAATCGGCGTAGTGTCAAGCGATGCTGTCATCCACTCTACTTGAATGGGTGTGGGTGCGGATGGTGCCCCTGGCTGATGTAATGAGTAACCCATGATCAGCCATATGCCCAGTAAATGCGCAGCGGTAACGCCCACGAGTATCCAGGGCTTGGCAGTAGAGGAATATGGGGTTATGGGCAACAATGGGAGACCGGTTTGTATTAATGGTTCATGGCCACAGCAGCTAGACCCTGTGCGACTTGGTCAATATTGTGTGTATTCAAACCCGCTACACATAGACGACCTGAGCCAATTAAGTAAATGGCATGTTCATCTCGCAGTCGCTGAACTTGCGCCGGAGACAGGCCGGTATAGCTAAACATGCCTTGCTGGCGAATAAGGTAATCAAAGTTCACATAAGGGCAGCTATTGGTGAGTTGCTGATAGAGCGATTGGCGCATGAATAGGATGCGCTGGCGCATGGTATTGAGCTCTGCTTCCCACATAGCCCGTAGAGACGGGGTTTTTAGAACTTGCGCCACCAGTTTGCCCGCATGCAGGCCCGGGCTGGAATAAATACGCCGCACGGTATAGCGTAACTGACCCAATACCAATTGGGCCTCGGCAGCATTGCTGCACACCGCAGTTAAAGCACCACAGCGCTCACCGTAAACGCTCATGCTTTTAGAGAAAGAATTAGCGACTAAAAAAGTGATGCCGGCATCAGCCATAGCCTGTATGGCGTAGGCATCGGCTTCTATACCTGCACCAAAGCCTTGGTAGGCTATATCTAAGAAAGGCAATAATTCGCGGGAACGCAATATGGGTATGAGCGTATCCCATTGCTCTGGGGTTAAATCGACACCAGTGGGGTTGTGGCAGCATGCATGTAGAAGCACAACACTTCTAGCTGGCAGTGTTGATAAAGTGGCGATGAGGGCCTCAAATTGAAGCCCCCCGGTTTGCGCATCATAGTAGGGGTAACTATGTACCTGAAAGCCTGAACCTTCGAACAGTGATCGATGGTTATCCCAAGTCGGATGACTCACCCATACTTCATATTTGCCATTCGCATTGGGTAGCCAAGTACGTAAAAAATCTGCTCCTACTTTCAAACCACCTGAAGAGCCGATGGTTTGGATGGTGACGACTCGATTTTCCTGAAGTGCCAAGTGTTGGGCACCCAAGAGGAGTTGGCCTACAGCGGCGCAACACTCGGGATCACCTTCCATGGGTAAATAGTTTTTGGCTGATGGGTTGTCAGCGATGATTTTTTCGGCTGCTTGAATACTGGGGAGTACTGGAATTTGGCCTTCATCATCAAAATAAATACCGATGGATAAATTGACCTTATTCGGACGTTGATCTGCTTGGAAGGCATCAACAACGGCAAAAATGGGGTCACCAGTGTAGGGATCAATATGTTGGAACATGGATTAAACTTGTGGGAGGAAATTAAACCGTGGCACGGCGCTTACGCCACCATACAATGAACAAGGCAAGAGCACCCAGCCCTAGTAAGGCAAATAAGCCATATTGGAAACGATGCAGAATAGAGAACATCCAGTCCCAATTTTGAGCACCGAAATAGCCTAAATAGACCCAAATGGGCACACTGATCAGGGCTGCGATGCCATCCATACTAAACCAGGTGAAGAAACTGACCCTGCGGGACATTCCCGCTGAAAAATAAATAGGTGTGCGCAAACCTGGTAAAAAACGAGCCACGAACATCACCCATTTGCCGTATTGATGAAACGCATTTTGAGCCCGCTCAAAGCGTTCTTGCGTGAGAATGCGCCGAAAACCCGGCCATTGGAGTATTTTGTGACCCAGGGTTCGGCCCAGCAAAAACATCATTCCATCGCCAATCAACACACCCGCCATGCCAACAGCAAACATGGTGTGAACGTCGGCATACCCTAATCCGGCAATAACGCCGCCAGCCACTAGCGTGACATCTTCAGGGACAGGCACCCCAAAGCCACAAATGAGCAACATCATGAATACAGCCCAGTAACCATATTCAGTAAAAATAGGCATAAGAAATTCAAATATTTCCATGTTGGTAAGTGAGTCAGGTGGAGTACGTTAGTTTATAACGGCACACTATAGTGGCGTTAATTCAAGGGGATTAGGCTGCCAGAGCATTGAGCAGATCAGTTTCAATTTCGACTTGCTTTCGAGTAATTTCTAGTTCTGGGCCGTTAATGACAAAGGTATCCTCTACACGTTCTCCTAAGGTGGTAATTTTAGCCAATTGTAAGTTGATATGATGCTGTGCCAAAATACGGGCCACACTATAAAGTAATCCGCTGCGGTCAGAGGCGCTGACTGTGAGCAGCCAGCGCTGCTGTCTTTCATCAGGCTGGAGTGTGACACGCGGTGTCAGGGGAAAGTGCTTGACTCGGCGAGATTGGCGACCTTTATGAGGTGGAAGGGGTAACTCACCAGAGCTCAGTAATGTTTTGAGCTGGCTTTGTACGAGAGCTATCCAATCACGGTGGTGTGATGAGTCGGCCAAGTTTTCATGGTTATGAATGACCTGAAAGGTATCTAAGGCATAACCGTGGTGTGTGGTGTGTATTTTGGCATCTTGAATGTTGAATCCAGCTCCATCAAAATACGCACACAACCGCATGAATAAATCGGTTTGGTCTTTGACATAAACCAAGACTTGTAGTCCTTCGCCCAGGGGTGAGGGTCGGGCTTCAATAATGGGGGTGGTGGTGTGTATATGGCGCCAGAGTTGCCGCGCGTGCCAAGCCAGTTCACCTGGATCGTGGCGGCTAAAGTAACTGACATCAAGGGTTTTCCACAGCGCTTGCTCGGTCTGGGGGAGTTGCGCCTGTAGCGAGAGTAAAGCAATGGCCTCCGCCTTGGCTGCCTCGGTATAGGTGTCGCGGCTGAACTTACTTCCGCCGAGTGCCTTGAGTGTCAACCGATAGAGGTCTTCTAGAAGTTTACCTTTCCATGCATTCCACACTTTGGGACTGGTACCACGAATGTCAGCGACGGTGAGCAAGTACAGCGCGGTTAATGTGCGTTCATCTTTCACAATGGCAGCAAATTGATTGATGGTGTCGGGGTCTGATAGATCTTCTTTTTGAGCGATGCGACTCATGCAGAGATGTTCGCGTACCAAAAAATCGATTAATTGGGCATCATTGCCTTCAATCTGGAAGCTTGTACAGAAATGGCGTGCTTCTTGCGAACCTAGTTGAGAGTGATCGCCACCACGGCCCTTGGCTATGTCATGAAATAAAGCAGCAATGGTTAAAACCCAAGGGCGTTCAAATTGTGATGCTAGTTGTGAGCAGTAGGTATATTCGTGTGCATGCTCAGGTAGAAAGAAACGCCGGATATTGCGCAGAACCATCAAAATATGCTGGTCAACCGTATAGACATGGAATAAGTCATGCTGCATTTGACCCACAATTCGCCGAAATACCCACAGGGTACGACCCAATACGCTGGTTTGATTCATCAGCCGCAGGGTTCGAGTTTGTCCGCCTTTGGGGTTTTGCAAAATACGCAAAAACAGCTTTTTAACTTCGGGGTTTTGTCGGAATCGGGCATCCATGAGTTGCCTTGCGTTGAACAAGGCGCGGTAGGTTCGGGGTGAAAAGTCACTGATACCGGATTGTTCTTGAAACAGGCAAAAGGTTTCTAATATCGCTTCAGGCCGTCTGATGTATAGGTCATCTTGTGCAATGTCGAGTAAGCCATCTCGGTCAACAAAATCAGAACCCAAGGGCTGTATGTTCATGTGCCCAGAACCTGAAATGCGTTGTTCAAGCTCGAGCAAAACAATACGGTTGAGCTGCACCACTGCCTTAGCGCTCCAGTAGTAGCGTTTCATGAGGGCTTCAGATGGGCGTTGCCCCAGAGCCGGACGTAGATTCAACTCTTGGGCTAAGGTGGTTTGATAGTCAAATACCAATCGGTCTTCACGCCGTTTGGCAATCATATGCAGCCAAATACGAATCAGTTTGAGGGTGTTTTCGTTGAGTTGAAGTTGCCTAGCCTCAAATTCGGTAATCAGCCCGGTTGCCGCCAGTTCGGCCCAGCTTCGGCCATAACCCGCTGCATGAGCAATCCAAATCAGTATTTGTAGATCGCGCAAGCCCCCCGGGCTTTCTTTGCAGTTGGGCTCTAGTGAATAGGGCGTGTTTTCATACTTGATGTGCCGTTGCCGCATTTCAAGGGTTTTCGCCCTTAAAAAGGCTTTGGTGTCAAGGTGATTTTGTACCTGTGCTGAGAATGCTTCGTATAAAGAGGGTGCACCGCAAATGATACGTGACTCCAGCATGGCGGTTTGCACCGTGATGTCTTTTTCAGCTTCGGTTAGGCATTCATCGAGTGTTCTGACCGAAGACCCCACTTCGATATTGCAGTCCCAGCACGCCGTGACAAACCGACTCAGGCATTCAGATAAGGTGGGTGATACGGGGGTGTCGGGGATTAAAATTAAAACATCGACATCAGAATAGGGAAATAATTCACCTCGCCCAAACCCGCCTACAGCCACTAAGGTGGCCTGCTCACCTAGGCTATGGAGGTTCCATAGTTTCGTGAGAATGTGATCATGTGTTGAGCACAGGCCGGATAGCAGCTTTTGTACACTTTGCCTGGATGCTTTGCTTTGGCGAAACTCAGTGAGATGGTTTTCTTTTTGTTGGCGCAACTCGCTTCGCCATTCACCCAATACAACTGAAGTCAAGCTTGGTGGCATGTGTGGTTGATCCAATATTACAGGCGTTGTTAAGCTGACGCAGCTAATACAAAGTCGGGTGGCTGGGGTGAGCCTGCCGATAAAGTCAGCACCTCATAGCCGGTTTCCGTGACTAAAACGGTGTGTTCCCATTGAGCTGATAGTGAGCGATCCTTGGTGACGATGGTCCAGCCATCGGGCATTTCACGGATTTCACGGCGGCCGGCATTCACCATGGGTTCAATGGTGAAGATCATGCCGGGTACGAGCTGTTCCAGCGTACCCGGGCGGCCATAGTGCAAAACCTGGGGTTCTTCATGAAACTTATCACCTATGCCATGGCCACAAAATTCACGCACGATGGAGTAGCCATTTTTTTCGGTAAAGGTTTGAATGGTGTGACCAATGTCTCCTAAAAAGGCACCAGGCTTGACTTTATCAATACCGCGCCACATGGCCTCGTAGGTGATCTGGCAAAGGCGGTTGGCCGCAATCGAACCTTCACCGACCACAAACATACGACTGGTGTCGCCATGCCAGCCATCTTTGATGACGGTTACGTCAATGTTGACAATGTCACCATTTTTGAGAGGGCGGTCATTCGGTATGCCGTGACATATCGTATGGTTGACCGAGGTACAAATCGATTTCGGATAGGGGCGATAACCCGGTGGCGCATAATTCAGCGGGGCAGGAATAGCTTGTTGCACCTGACAAATGTACTCGTGCGCTATTTTGTCGATGGCCTCTGTGCTAATGCCAGGTTGAACATAAGGCGTCAGCATATCAAGCACTTCAGAAGCTAGGCGCCCGGCAACGCGCATTCCATCAATTTCAGCTGCCGTTTTTAAACGAATCTTCATAATTGCCCATTATCCACTGATAATTACAATACTGTGCTGGGGTGTCGGCGATTTTGCTTTGTCCGCACTCCCGTTTATACCACGTTGGTTTACCCTCCTGATTTTCTATCACGAGACCTTTATGACTCATCCTGAAAAATCGCTTTTGTCCTTCTATGGCGGCAATGCCCTATCTGAATTTCGTGCTCAGCGCATACTTGCTCAAATTCAGCAGGTGGTTCCGCAAGTTCAGGAGATTTCAGCCCGTTATGTATTTTGGGCAGCCTCTGATGTTCCACTAGATAGTCTCACTCAGACCCGTTTGATAGACTTACTAGAGGCTCAGCCTGCTTTGGCTGAAACCACTTCATCGGCATCAATGGCCTCGGTGTGGGTGATGCCTCGGTGGGGTACGGTTTCACCTTGGGCTAGCAAAGCCACTGATATCGCTCGTAACTGTGGCCTGCCCGTATATCGTATTGAGCGTGTGATCGAGTATCGAATGGGCCTGGCTCAGGATTGGCTGAAAAAGCTCAGTGGTCGGTCAGCGCAGCTACCAGATTCAGAACTCAAGGCAGTGGCTCGTGTTTTGCATGATCGCATGACCGAGACTGTGGCTTTTGCTTTTGATGCAGCACAGCATTTGTTTGATGAACCGTCTTCGCAACCACTGGCTTGGGTTGATGTATTGGGGCGCGGGGCGGAGGCACTCGTCAAAGCCAATCAAGATTGGGGTCTGGCTTTGTCTGAAGAGGAAATTCAATATTTGCTCAATAGCTTTAGGCAGCTTGGCAGAAATCCCAGTGATGTGGAATTGATGATGTTTGCTCAGGCCAACAGCGAGCATTGCCGGCATAAGATATTCAATGCGGATTTCACGATCGATGGCGAGGCACAAGCCCTGTCGATGTTTGCCATGATTCGGCATACGGAAAAATGCAGCCCTCAGCACACCATTATTGCTTATCACGATAATGCAGCCGTCATGGAAGGCCACACCATTGAGCGGTGGCAACCCAGCGCTGATATGCAGGCTGCAACGGTGTACCAGGCTGTAGCGCAGCAAGCCCATATTTTGATGAAAGTGGAAACGCACAATCACCCTACTGCGATTGCTCCGTTTGCTGGCGCAGCTACGGGTGCGGGTGGTGAAATTCGGGATGAGGGTGCAACGGGCCGCGGCGCTCGCCCGAAAGCGGGTTTGACCGGCTTTTCCGTCAGCCATTTACATTTGCCCGAAACTCATGAGTCATGGGAACAAAACCCCATGGGTAAGCCTGAGCATATTGCTAGCCCCTTGCAAATCATGATCGACGGCCCATTGGGGGGAGCCGCTTTTAATAATGAATTTGGTCGGCCTAATTTGGGTGGGTATTTTCGAGCATATGAACAAAAGGTCGATGGGGTGTATCGCGGCTATCACAAACCCATCATGATTGCGGGCGGATTGGGTGCGATTGAATCCAGCCAAACCCAAAAAATTCGTTTTCCAGCCGGCACCTTGTTGGTGCAATTGGGTGGGCCAGGAATGCGCATCGGCATGGGCGGGGGGGCTGCTAGCTCGATGGACTCTGGGGCTAATAGTGTGGCTCTAGACTTTGACTCAGTGCAGCGCGGTAACCCAGAGATTCAGCGTCGTGCGCAAGAGGTGATTAACCGCTGCTGGGCCCTGGGTAACGAAAACCCCATTTGGGCGATTCATGATGTGGGGGCCGGTGGCCTGAGCAATGCTTTTCCTGAGTTGGCCGATGGTGCTGCTAAGGGGGCGGTTTTTGATTTGCGCCAAGTACCCCTAGAGGAAAGCGGACTGGCGCCTAAGGAAATATGGTGCAACGAGAGTCAAGAGCGCTATGTGTTGGCCGTGAACCCCGCAGCCCGTGAGCTTTTCCAGGCTTTGTGTGAGCGTGAACGCTGTCCTTGGTCGGTCGTGGGGGTCGCCACCGATGAACTCGCTTTGATATTGGAAGATGGCCCAGCAGGTGCCCGTGCGATTGATATGCCCATGGAGGTTTTGCTGGGCAAAACCCCGAAGATGCACCGTGATGTGCAACGCGTGGCTCGGGATCCCGGGCATTGGGATTTGACGGGTATGGATTTGCAAAAGGTGGCTTTCGATGTGTTGCGCCATCCCACGGTAGCCAGCAAGCGCTTTTTGATCAATATTGGCGATAGAACTGTGGGAGGAATGACGCATCGAGACCAGATGGTCGGGCCTTGGCAAGTGCCCGTGGCTGATTGTGCGGTGACTTTGGCAGATTACCAAGGCTTTGCGGGTGAGGCCATGAGCATGGGCGAGCGCACCCCTTTGGCTGCTGTGGATGCGCCCGCATCAGGCCGCATGGCGGTGGCCGAGGCGATTACCAATTTATTGGCGGCACCCATTGAACTGGAGCGAGTGAAACTCAGTTGTAACTGGATGGCGGCTTGTGGTGAGACCGGTGAAGATGCCGCGCTATACGATACGGTCAAGGCTGTGGGCTTAGAGTTATGCCCCGCATTAGGTATTGGTGTGCCCGTGGGTAAAGACTCATTATCGATGCGCACACGGTGGCAAGAAAACAATGAGCAACGGGCAGTGCTCGCACCCGTGAGCTTGATTGTTTCCGCTTTTGCGGCGGTGTCCGATGTGCGGGGTACTTTCACGCCCCAGCTGCAAACGACAACAGCAGATACTACTTTGATTTTGGTGGATTTGGGCCAGGGGCAACAACGCATGGGGGGATCCGTGTTAGCGCAAACCTGCCAGACTTTTGGTGGAAGTGTGCCGGATTTGAATGACCCTGAGCTACTGAAGAATGCGGTGGGGGCCGTTCAAGCTTTACGTAAGCAGAATTTGGTATTGGCTTATCATGACCGCAGCGATGGTGGTTTGTGGGCAGCAGTGTGTGAAATGGCTTTTGCGGGTCATGTGGGTGTGAGTTTGAACATCGATATGCTCATTACACAAGGTGATGGTATCAGCGACAGCCGCGCGGATCACGGTGATTCTAAAAACTGGGCACAACAAGTGGGTGAGCGCCGAAATGAGCTGACCTTGCGCGCCTTGTTCAATGAGGAATTGGGCTTGGTTTTGCAGGTTGCCACTGAGCAGCGTGATGTGGTGATGCAGATTTTACGTGAGCACGGTTTGTCTCGTCATAGTCATTGCATTGGTAAACCCAATACGCGCGGCGTGATGGAGGTTTGGCGCGATGCTCATTGTGTATTGAGTGCGCCTTTATCGGCTTTGCATGAAGCTTGGGATGATGTGAGCTGGCGCATTTGTCGCTTGCGTGATAACCCTGCTTGTGCTGATGCCGAGCATGCCGCCGTGGCCGATGTGGATGCCTTGGGTTTGCATTGCCACTTGAGTTTTGACCCGTCTCAAAATATCACTGCGCCTTATTTGAATTTAACTCGACCCAAGTTGGCTATATTGCGCGAGCAGGGTGTGAATTCACACGTGGAAATGAGTTACGCCATGGCGCAAGCCGGGTTTGAAACTTTTGATGTACACATGACGGATTTACAAACTGGTCGTGCCAGCTTGGATCAATTCATAGGCTTTGTGGCGTGTGGCGGTTTTAGTTATGGTGATACTCTGGGTGCGGGCGAGGGTTGGGCCAGATCGATTCGGTTTAACGAGAAGTTGCAAGCCCAATTTCAAGCGTTTTTTGCTCGGCCTGATACGCTAGCTTTGGGGGTTTGTAATGGTTGCCAGATGATGGCTGCCTTATCCCCAATGATACCTGGGGCAGAGTATTGGCCGCGTTTTACGCGCAACAAGAGTGAGCAATTTGAGGCCCGCTTGAGTCAAGTAGAAATTTTGGAAAGCCCCAGTATCTTTTTTAAAGATATGGCTGGTAGCCGTTTGCCCATTGCAGTAGCGCATGGCGAAGGTTTCGCGG
The DNA here is from genome assembly GCA_032122355.1 of Burkholderiaceae bacterium. Taxonomy (GTDB): domain Bacteria; phylum Pseudomonadota; class Gammaproteobacteria; order Burkholderiales; family Burkholderiaceae_C; genus RFTU01. The sequence continues at coordinate 38,910 of JAUMCS010000079.1, read as the reverse complement.
ATTTTTCAGTCCGAGGTGATGCGCAAAAGGTGCATCGGGCTATGCGCTTTGTGGATGGCAGTGGTCAGCCCACCGAGCGTTATCCCTACAACCCCAATGGCAGCCCTGAGGGCCTGACCTCGGTGACTACGGCGGATGGTCGGTACACGGTGCTGATGCCCCATCCTGAGCGAGTTTTCCGTCACGTGCAAATGAGCTGGTCGGGTGGTGATGTGAGTGCAGCCAGCCCTTGGGCGCGTATGTTTGCCAATGCGCGCCGGTGGGTGGGGTAGCCTTATGTTAGCACTACTATCACCGGCCAAAGCATTGGATTATGAAACCCCCGTGTCGCCTGAGGTTTGGGCGGCAGCTACTGAGCCTGCCTTGACACACCGCGCACATGAATTGATCGGGCTTTTGCAACCTTTATCCACACAGGCGGTGGCTGAGTTGATGTCACTTTCAGAGCCACTGGCCGCGCTGAATGTGGGGCGTTACGCCGTATGGCAGTCGGCGGCCACACCTGATAACAGCAAACCTGCTGTGCTGGCATTCAATGGCGATGTTTATGAAGGCTTGGCAGCATCCACGCTGAGCTTAACCCAATTGCAATGGGCACAAACGCATATGGTAATACTTTCGGGGTTGTATGGGGTGTTGCGCCCCTTAGATAAATTACAGCCTTATCGCTTGGAAATGGGCACCCGATTGGCCAATGCACACGGTGCCGATTTGTATGCATTTTGGGGCCAAACCTTGACGGAATACTTAAATCAAAGGTTGGAGCAATTGACAGCCGCAGAGGGTCGCGATGATCCCGTTATTGTGAATTTGGCATCACAGGAGTACTTCAAATCGGTTAAGCCTAAATTATTGCGCAATCCAGTGGTGGAGTGCGTGTTTGAGGATTCTAAGGGGGGGGCGTATAAGGTGGTGAGCTTTTATGCCAAACGGGCCCGTGGATTGATGGCAAGGTATATGATTGAAGAGCAGCTACATAAAGTAGAAGACCTCAAAGGATTCTCTGCCGAAGGCTATGTTTACGCGCCTGAAGTGTCTGCAGAAACCCGCCTGGTGTTCAGGCGGGGGAGTTAAATAAGTAAATAAATAAATAAATGAATTAATTCAAGCTAATGGGCGAAAGTGCGCGGCTTAAGCTGGCCTCGCCACGGCCGTGATCTTCGCGATTGTAATTACGAATCGTGTCGGTTCTGGCTGTATTGAGTAATTGAGATACCACTTGATTGGGATTGGCCGCAGTAAATTTGCTGGAAACTATTGCAGCATAGGCGCTGATTTGAGGTGCAGCAAATGAAGTTCCGGCTATTGTCATGTCCCTTGCGTTAACACCAACCATTAAATATTTGCTTTGGTAGACAGGGTCGGATCCGGGGTGGTTTGAGTAATCGGCCCGTATTGCGCCGCCGATTTGATATGTACGTCCCCAGCTTTTAAGGGTTTTAACCACAGTGCCATGCGAGCTTAGCGCACCTGCAAAAATAACGGCATTGGCATCTTTTAAGCTAATATTAATGCCATCACCCCCACCCTGATCGCTGAGGTTGGCATTAGCATTGCCGGCAGCTTTCACCACCACAGCTTGGTTGTTGTAAGCTAATTGAGCTAATTGATAACTTTTGGCAACAGCCACGCTGCCGGCATCAGTTCCACCGGCCCAGCCGTAGCTCGCATTCACCACATTAAATTTAGTGGGATCTAGCACGATAGTGCCGTTATCCCAGGGTTTCTTTTCGACTTGGGCACTGGGCGCAGTGAGTTGAGCCACTTGCCGAACAGCTTCAGCATGTGTCATGTTGGTACGAGACGTATCCAGGTATGGATCCCACCAGTTCTTGTATGTTAAATTTGCGCCAACTTTCATGGGATCAATGTCATTGTCATGTACCGTAATTTTAACGCCTTGACCTTTAAATCCTTGATTCCAAGCCGGTTTGACATTAGAGTGTTGCCAAAGGTAGGAATCTTGTGCATAAGCGAGTGATGAGAGTAGTAGTGCACCGGTAGTAAGGAACTTTTTCATACGGGGTCTCCTTGTATATTGCTTAATATTACTGTAAATCACTACCGCTTAGGTGCTTGAGTTGAGGCCTTGAACCCTAGTTTATTGATTCGCAAATATTAGAATATGTTAATTTTTTTGTGAATAATTATGTTTGCTTTAATTTATTTGATTTCTATATGGGCGTGTCATTGACGAACTATCAGAGCAGGTTCAGAGATTCAGGCTAAGCAACCCCCTACACTATAATTAACGGCTTACGATGATCTGCTTTGGATGATTGGCTTGATGCAAGAGGACTCTTTGATTTCATGATAACGCCGCAAAATTTGGTTGAACAGTTTGGCCCACGCGATGCGATGGAGTATGACGTGGTGATTGTGGGGGCAGGGCCAGCGGGCTTGGCCGCTGCCATACGGTTGAAACAATTGTCCCAGAAACAGGGTGCAGAGCTGAGTGTGGTGGTACTGGAAAAGGGCTCTGAACCTGGTGCCCATATTTTGTCAGGCGCGGTGATGGATCCGCGTGCATTGAATGAGCTTTTGCCGGATTGGAAATCACAGGGCGCTCCCCTGCTACAACCGGTTAGCAGTGATGAAGTGCTATTTTTAACTGCTGATAAAGCCTATCGCACCCCCGATGGATTGGTGCCGCAGTGTTTTCATAATCAGGGCAATTATGTGGTGTCACTGGGCGCAGTCACACAATGGTTGGCGCAGCAAGCCGAGGCCTTGGGTGTAGAGATTTTTGCGGGTTTTGCGGCTGCTGAGGTGCTATATGCACCCGAAGGCCATGTGCGTGGAGTGGTAACCGGCCATATGGGACTTGCTAAGGATGGTACTGCGCAAGATTCATTCCAACTAGGGATGGAGCTGCTAGGTAAATACACTTTATTTGCTGAAGGCGCGCGTGGGCATTTGGGTAAGGGCTTGATTGAACGGTTTGGTTTGAGTGAAGGCAAAAACGCCCAGAGTTATGCTATTGGCATCAAAGAGCGTTGGGAAATTCCACCCGAGCAAGCTCAGCCCGGTAAGGTGGTGCATACCGCCGGTTGGCCGATGGCTAATGATTGTTATGGCGGTGGTTTTTTATACCACATGCAAGATAACGTGGTAACCGTGGGTTATGTGGTGGGGCTGGATTATGCTAATCCTTGGTTGTCACCCTTTGAAGAGATGCAGCGCTGGAAAAATCATCCGGCTATTCGGGCGCATCTGCAGGGCGGAAAGCGCATTGGTTATGGTGCCAGAGCCATTACCGCTGGTGGATTATTGAGCTTGCCGAAATTGGTTTTTGCGGGTGGCGCATTGCTTGGATGTGATGCAGGCTTTTTGAATGCGGCCCGTATCAAAGGCAGTCATGCCGCGATGAAATCGGGCATGCTATGTGCCGAAACGGTGTTTGATGCACTGCAAGTGGGCCGCGCCCACGATGAGCTTGAGGCCTATGTGAGTGCATTTGAAAATAGTTGGCTTTATGAAGAATTGGCAGCAGCTAAGAACTTCAAACAATGGTTCAAAAAAGGCAATCGAATGGGTGCTTTGATGACAGGCATTGAGCAATGGTTATTACCTAAATTAGGCTGGAAGCAAGCACCTTGGAACCTGAAAAATATGCAAGCTGACTATACCCAATTGCGCCCCGCCAGTGAGTTTGCGCCGATTGATTACCCCAAGCCAGATGGAGTGATTAGCTTTGATCGGCTGAGCTCGGTTTTTTTAAGCAATACTCATCATGAGGAAAATCAACCCGCGCATTTGACCTTGAAGAATGCAGCGACTCCGGTGGGGGTGAATTTGGCTCAATATGCAGGGCCGGAAAGTCGGTATTGCCCCGCCGGTGTGTATGAGTTTTTGAAGCAGGCAGATGGTTCAGATGCATTGCAAATCAATGCGCAAAATTGCGTGCATTGCAAAACCTGCGATATCAAAGACCCCACCCAAAATATCGTTTGGGTTTCGCCCGAGGGTGGCGGTGGCCCGAATTATGTAGGGATGTAGCAAATATAAAAATTGCGATGGATTGACTGACTGTGCTCAGTCGCCGGTTTCCCTAAATCAGCCATGATGGCACTCATTGGATTTTCCGGTGGGTTGTTGTGGGCTAAGGGGGAACTCGTGATCAATGTGGGACTTCATCCGTGGGCACAGGCTGTGCGTTGGCGTTGGGCAGGGTTAAACAAACCCGTCGCTTTTTGGCTGACGATAGGCTTGCTTTGCCTTTGGTTGCCCACGCTGTGGCGTTTGATGCGCTGGGTTTGGCCAGGGGATGAGCAAAGCCAAGGCCCATTGGTGTTATTGGTTGCAGCAGTGTTGATCTGGCAAAAATGGCCACAATGGCAGCAGCAGAGTGAAAAAGCCTCTGCTGTACGTAGTCATGGCATTGCTGCCTGGCTGCTGTTGGGCTTGAATTTATTGGCGTATGGAGTGGGGCGCTCACAGGCTATTTTGTTGCTGGAAGTCGGCGCACTGATCGGTATTTTGGTGGCCCTATTCGCTTTGTTCGGCGGCTGGTCGGCACTGCGGGTGATGGCCTTTCCCTTGTTTTTTTTGATTTTTGCCATACCACTGCCTGAGGCACTGGTGGCGAGTTTGACGGAACCCCTTAAAACTGCGGTTTCAGCGGTGGCAACCCAGGTGTTGCATGCTTTTTCACTACCCGTGGGGCGATCGGGGGTGATGATCACAGCCGGGCCATATCAGTTGTTGGTAGCCGATGCCTGTTCAGGCCTCAATACCTTGTTCACCCTCGAAGCTTTGGGCTTGCTATATATGCACATGATGGGGCATGCCGAGGTTTGGCGTAATGCAGCGTTGGCTGTATTGCTGATACCGATTGCTTTTGTGGCCAATGTGTTGCGAGTGATGGCACTGGTGCTGGTGACTTTATTTTGGGGTGATGCCGCTGGCCAAGGTTTAGCCCATTCTATGGCGGGTTTTTTGTTTTTTGCTTTTGGCTTGGCATTGATGCTGTTGACAGATGGTGTCATTAGCTTAGGTGTGAGAAGTGGCGCTTCCTTGCGCCGCTGGTGGATGGCATGACGGGGGCTGATTTGCCGGCACAAGCACAGGCTGAGCGGCGTGCGCTGCTGGCCAGTGGTTTGATGACAGCATCAGCGGGTGCGGCATGGTGGGTTACTCCGACTAAACTCATGGCACAAATGCATCCTATGCCCGACTTATCTACCTTGGTGCCTAGCGATATGCCCAATTGGTATGCTAAATCAGATGCCCCCCCGATTTTAATGGCCGCTGATGTGAAGGCAGTGCTCGATAAGTTGTATCAACAAACGCTGACACGCATCTACCAGAATGATAAGGGGCAGGAAGTGATGTTGGCAGCTGCTTATGGTGGCGATCAATCCGATGCGACTCGGGCGCACCGACCTGAGGTGTGTTACCCCGCACAGGGCTTTCTTGTGGGGCAAAACCATGCGGCACAGGTTGACTTGTCTGGTGGGTCGGTTTTGCCCGTTAGGCGTTTGTTGGCAAAAATGGGCTCAAGGCATGAACCCTTGACTTATTGGATGAGCGTGGGGGGGGTGGTGGCCACCACGAGCTGGGAGCAAAAGAAAGCTCAATTGGCTTGGGGCTTGCAAGGTTGGGTGCCTGATGGTTTGCTGCTGCGGGTTTCTACTCTAGATCGTTCAGCCGAACGAGCATGGCAAATTCAAGCCGAATTTATTCGGCAGCTATATCAATCGGTACTTCCCATGTGGCGCAGCCGTGTGTTTGGGCAGGGGCAAGGGTCATGATGCTCAATGGCTTACTATTTTTATTCGCGCTATCGGGTGGGCTGCTGTTGGCTTTGGCTGGAGTTGCCTCTGCGATGTTGTTATCAACCCTGCTTTTGATGGCTTTTGTCTGGGTGCTTTCCTGGAATGCACTGCTGGTATTGCTGATGTTCACGGTGTTTGTGGTGGTGGGGCCGCTGCAATATGTGCTTGGCTTTGGCAAGGCTTTTTGGTTGCCCTATTTGTTGGCCATGATGATGATGCTGAGATTCATCGTGCAGTATCCAGAAACTAAGCAATCTGGCTTGAGTAGGCCAATGGATGCAAGTACACCCACTTCTTATACCTTGGGTGATCGTCTTTCAGCGGCAGTGGTTCAGCGAGGCTTACGTTGGGCACTGGCCATGAGTTTGCTTTTTGCGAGTACTGCGGTGGCAAGCTCATTGTTGAATCAAGTATCGCTCGTGCAGTGGTTCGTGAGTGGTAAGGAGTATTTGGCTTTATGGGTTCTGCCCTGTTTGATGGGGCTGGGGTATTTGAATGTGGCGGGTTGGTCGTATGCACCTCAAGTGCTGGTTGCTTGGCTTTGTGTGCAATTGCCTTGGGTATTTTGGCAGCGATTTGGTGTGGCACCCCAGCGTGGGGGCGATTCACCTTGGGATGCCGTTGTAGGATTATTTGCCGGTAACGCTTGGGGCGGGGGTGGCAGTGGTGCTATGGCTATGGTTTCACTCAGCGCTGCTGCGCTGGTGGGCGTGGCATGGCGTTTGAAGATGATTCGAGGACACTGGCTCGTATTGGCGGTATTGGCAGCTTTGGCTGCTTGCGCGATGGCTGAGGTCAAATTGACTTGGGCTTTACTTCCTGTTTTGACTTTAGGTGTGGCGTTGATGCCAGGTATAAAAAGAACCAGTTTGATGAAGCCATTGCTGGTAGCAGTGACTTTGGCTGCGATGGCTGCGATGGCGATGGTGTGGGTGTATCAGCAGCAGTATACGTCTGCGCGTAGTTTGGAATCGGATTCATTATCAGCCTATAGCCAACAAATATGGAGCCGCTCGATGGATGACAGTGTCCGCGCCGATGAGTGGGGGCAACTCACGCGCTTAGGCGCATTGCGATTTTGGTGGCAACGCCAAACTGCCTTGGATATGGCCGGTTGGTTGATTGGCCATGGCATGGGCGCTACACGCAAAAGCGCATGGATGGATGGAGATATTGCCAAACAATATTCGTTTAATCTGGGTCGAACCACCGCAGCGATTTGGTTATGGGAAGTGGGGGTGCTGGGAGCTATATCGGGTGTGATGGCACTGTTGATTTTTGCCATATTGGGTTGGTATTTGGGCCAAAGTTGGGCTGCCTGGGAGCAGGCTATCGTGTGGCGATTTTTATTATCGGGTGCTTCACTCAGTTTGGTGGTTGTGCTGCTTTCCATACCTTATAGTGCCGATTTGATGGAAGCGCCGCATTTGCCGACATGGGCTTTGTTGATGGTGGGTGTGATTTGGGCCGCTGCTCGGCGCTGTCAAACTCTACCTAAGGTCGCATCCATGTCTATGCCTGAGGTTCAGTCATGATGACTGACTCAGTTTTGCAGTACCCAACCCGACATGAGGGCGTGTCGGTGGTGATCAAGGCCTATAACGAGGGCAATCATATTCAACTGGCGATTGGTTCGGTTTTGCAGGCTGCTGATGAAATTGTGCCCTTGCCTCTGGATGTGGTGGTGGCCGATGGGGGTTCCACAGATGCCACTGTGGCTAAAGCCGTTGCGATGTCGCGGTATGCGCCCGTGCGGGTGATGCAGTTGCGCTATGCCGCAGACCGTACTTGCGGCGCCGGAGTAGAGTTGGGTTTTTCCCACTGCGGTGGGCGCTGGGTTTTGTTGATGGATGGCGATATGACCTTGGAGCCAGGTTTCCTAGGTAAGGCGTTAGCGTATTTGCGCACACATCCTCAAGTCGCCGGTGTGGCAGGAGGTGTACGAGATCGGGTGATACGCAATGGCACTGATCGCATACGTGCTAATAACGGCTTAGGGCAAGAGGTGGGTTTACGCCCTTGGTTGGAAGGCGGAGGGCTGTATCGGCGTAAGGCTATAGAAGATGCGGGGGGCTATGCGGCAGATGCTCGTTTGGCGGCATTTGAAGAAGCAGATTTGGGTTTGCGCCTACGCCGTGCAGGCTGGCAATTACACCGACTCAGTGGTGTGGGTACGTGGCATGACGGCCATGCCTTAGGCACTCTAGATTTGTTAAAACAGAGGTGGCGCCAAGGGCGCATGGCTGCGGCCGGAACTTTATTGCGCCTGCATGTCACACAAAAACACAGGCAAGACGTACTAAGGCTGCTCATGCAGCCGCTCATCATGAGCTTGTGGTGGGTGTTGATGGGGCTAGCTTGGGCCACGAATACACTTGCACAGTGGTGCCTTGCTTCTTTAATGGGGTTAACGTGGTTATGCATCAAAAAAGGTGATGTTCGCCATGTGTTGGCTTCGGTGCTCGATTGGCACGCCATGTTGGCTGGAGTGGTGCATGGTTTGTTGCGGCCCCTGCCCAGACGCTCCGAGCCATTAGCGGCCTATTGCTGGGCTGATGGCGCGAGTGGGAAGGTCATCAGCGTTTCTCAGGGGCCTTTATGACAGCATCACTAGCCTCATCGCATTGGACTCATCTGGCCCATTCCAGCCTAGGCTGGATGCTCGGTGGGCGCCTAGTGAGTGCCGTGTTGAGCTTGGCTATATTGCCCGTGATGCTTCATGGATTAGGTTTGCTGGGTTATGGGGCCTACACCGTGATGCTGGCGTTGTTAGAAATGGCTTACTTGATTTTTGGTGTGGGATTGTCAACCGTGGCCCAGCGTTATTGGTCGCAGTGGTGGGAAAAAGATGAATTGAATACAGTACGGTTGGGCTTGGTTTTGGCTGCTAGAGCAGCTTTGGCTGGCCTATGCGCACTAGCTGTTTATCTAGTATGGGATCTCTTATCGGCATTACTGCAAGTGACTGTTGCTTCAGCCTTAGGGTCGTGGTATGCGGTTTGGCTATGGGTCGGTAGCATGGGCCGTCAGGTAGAAGAATTAATGGCGGCTATGCTCATGCAGGGGGTTTTGCAAGGCATTGTTGTCTTAGCGAATGTGATTCGACTGGGTGCAATGATAGTGATGAATCTCATGGATAACTTGACGCTCATGCATGTGGTTCAACTTGAATTGGGTATTGGCTTTGCGCTGTTGGTTCTGGGTGTGGCATATTTGTGGAAAAGCGTTCGAAGAGAAAATGTGACGGTGGTTTGGCCCTCGGTGTCGGGTGCACGAATTTGCCTGGGTTTTTGGTTGATTCAAGTGTTGGGGCAAGCTTTTAGCTGGAGTGCGGTACGCCTAGCGGCTGGATTTTTAGGTGGAGCTTTGGCCGCAGGTGTGTTGGGTTCTGTTCAAACTATATTGGAACCTGTACGCAATGCCCAACCGACTCAATTTCTTAATAATTGGTTGCGTCCGCTCATGATGGCAAGGTATCAACAACTGCAATCTAGGTTGGACGATGTGCAGGCTAAGGCCGCTACGGTTGCGCTATCCACTGCGGTGCTAAAAATGGCTTGGATGATGGTGTTGCCCGTTCTTGTGATCGTGATTTGGTGGGGGCCGGCTGCTGTAAGCCGTGTATTAGGGCATACCGATGACTTGGTCTTATTTACGCTCTTCCTCATGTTTTCATTGGGAATTGGTGCACAAATGCTACGACAGGCTTTGTCATGGGTGGCTTTAACCTTGGCTCTGGCAAGGCCCGGATTAAGAGCAACGGCAGCGGCTAGTGTTATTTTGCCTATGGTTCTTTTAGGAATGGGTTTGGGAAAATCAGGGCTGAATTGGCGTATCGAGCCATTCACCGTTTCCTTCGTACTGGCTGGGGCTTGGGCGTTGGCTGAGATAACTTGGTGTGTGTGGATGCTGTCATCTTTGCGGTATTTGCAAGTGCCATGGCCAAGGGCAAAAGCCTGGTTTCGTGGCTTTAGCCTAGCCGAGAAGCAAGCGCTACAGCTGATTTTCCCTGAACAATTGCAGAGCTTATTTCAAGTTTTATTAACTCAATTGAAAAATACGGGGAGTGCCTATTTGCACCCTTGGTATCAAGCTTGGCGTTTGCTGGTAGCGACTGCATCCGATGCTTACAGCTTTTGGCGTGGCAGTGCCTTGTGCCACAGGCACCACACTTCGGATGTGGATGTTCAACAAGCAAGGGTATTGAAAACGGCGCATCGTATTGATAAGGGATTGGCTTTGGCTGCTCCTCGACTCGGATTTGGCAAAGAAGCTGCATCTGAATTGCAAGCTCAAATGGAGCATTTGCAAGCCCTTGCTGCAAAAAGTTGGGTTCTATCGCCGGCTTTGGCAACTCTGCGGCGTTGGCAATTGTTTCAACAACAATCGGGCCATGCTGGGATGGGTAATAGGGTACAAACGGCTCCATCTACGCCTTATGTGCAATGGGATAGGGCACTCGTACAAAGTTGGGCGTCGGGGAATTTTGCTCAGTTGGTTAAGGTGCGCCGGAGTGTGCGCCAGTTTAGCCGTGAACCGGTATCTCGAGTGATGATTGAGCGGGCTGTAGTGATGGCCGGTTGCTCGCCCTCGGTGTGTAATCGATCTGCGGCTCGGGTATGGATGGTGCAAAACCCCGAGCTCAGGGCACAACTTCTACAAATGCAAAATGGCAATGCGGGCTTTGGTGAGCAGGCCCCTATTTTATTGATCATCAGCGTGGTCCAGCAAGCCTTCCAAACCGTGGCGGAACGCTATCAGCCTTGGATAGATGGGGGCCTGTTTGCCATGACTTTGATTTATGCCTTGCATTACCAAGGCTTAGGGACTTGTTGCTTGAATTGGAGTGTTGAGCCTGAGCAAGATCGACGTTTCAAGCAAGCGGCTCAATTACCCGCACATGAGCGCATCATCATGCTGTTGGCCGTGGGGAATTTGCTCAATCAGGTTTGTGTGGCTCATAGCCCGCGGCGCCCCTTGTCTGATTTGCTGCAGGAATTGGGGAGTTGAGGTATGCACATCTATTTGACGGGACATAATGGACTGGGCAATCGGGGGTGTGAAGCCTTACTGCGCTCAACGGTGGCCATGATTCGGCAATGGCAGCCTAGAGCCACATTTTCTGTACCATCAGTACGGCCTATGGCCGATAGGGCGCAGTGGCCCGAGGCAGTGAGTGAGGGGGTAGAGTTTGTGCCCACGCCTTGTGAATCTCGGGCTTTGCAATACTGGGGTTATGCGTGTCGGCATTGGTCTGGCTTGACTCAACTACCTTGGCCCGATATCAAGCGAGATGATTCTTTGGAAGCCGAGTTGGATAAAGCCGATTTGGTATTGTCGATCGGTGGTGATAATTACACTTTAGATTATGACTTTGCCTCACTCGCTAGTTTTGTTGGCGTAGCTCAAGCCGCCATGGGCCGTGGCGTTCCGGTGGTACTGTGGGGCGCATCGGTAGGGCCATTTGATCGAATTGTAGGTGTAGAGCGGCATATGCGTAAGCATCTGGCGCAAATGGCCGCCATTACCGTGCGTGAGAGCATCTCTTTCAACTATCTGAATCAATTGGGTTTGTACGCTGATACGAGTGCACAGCAACGCATCCATGCGGTCACAGATAGCGCTTTTACCTTGAGCACACAAGCAGTGGCTGAAGAACAATGGCGGCCTTTAGGCCGCTTCAGCCGCTTATTGGGTTTTAATTTGAGTCCATTGATACATCCCACTTCATCAACTATTTTGCGCAATCCACGTGCGGCATTGGTGGCTCATGCTGCTGATTTCATCCGCCGCGCCATTTCACGCTGGGGGTGTTCGGTGGTGTTGGTGCCGCATGTCAGTGCCGCTAATTCGCAAGCAACCCTGCCATTTGCTATTTCATCTGGGCAAGATGATGCAGTGCTATTGGCGGAAGTTGCACAGGCCGTGGGAAATCACCCACAGTTGGCTTTGATGCCGGCCAGTTGGAATGCTGCACAAATCAAAGATGTGGTGAGTCAATGCGATTTTTTTATAGGGGCTCGTACCCACTCCACCATCGCAGCGCTTTCTCAGGGAGTGCCCACGGTGGCTATTTCGTATAGTGCGAAAGCCAGGGGTATCCATCGTGATTTATTCGGCAATGAAGATGGCATTATTCCCAGCCATCAAGTCACAGCGCCTTCGCTGGAGCGTGCTCTGGTATGGTTAATGACGCATGAAGAGGCATTGCGCCGACAGCTTGCACAAGTGGTACCAGTTTGGCGGCAACGCGCATGGCATGGCATTCAAGTGCTCAAAAAAATTGCACCTGCATCATGAGGGCCGCAGAGCATGATGAATGATTTATGCATGACTGCCACGACAAATCCCAGTGTTCGCACCGCCCATACACGACCCAAAATCATGATGTTGGGTCCAGAAAGTCAAGCGCCAGGCGGAATGAGCGCTGTGCTCAAGGTATATGAAAATGCGGGGTTGGCTGATCAATGGCCAATTGTTTATTGCCCGACCTGGCGCGTACACCGTGTGAAGCAGCGCTGGCTGTTTCGATTGCCATTGCGATGGCTAAGGATTTATGATTTTGCCCGTGCCCTAGGGCTACTATGGTGGGCCCTACAAACACGGCAAGTACAGGCGGTTCATGCGCACAGCGCCGCCAGAGGCAGCTTTTGGCGCAAATCATTCATGCTGCAATGTGCAGGCTTGTACCGAAAATCTACGTTGCTGCATATTCATGATGGCTCATTCATTCAATGGTACGAGGGCTTGAATGGGATTGCGCAATATGCGGTTAGACAAACGCTAAAAAGTTGTACCTCTGTGATTGTGCTCACTCCTTACTGGGCCAGAGCAATAGCGCAAATCGAGCCCCAAGCGGCCACTACCGTATTGCCCAATCCGGTTCCAATACCTATTTCTATGCCCCATGAAGCAGTGTTTCAATTCCTTGGTGATACACCTAAAACCTTACTCTTCATGGGGAGGCTTTGGCTTGAAAAAGGCATTGATGAACTGTTGGAAACAGTAGCTACTTTGCGATATTCCTTCCCCGATGTACAGCTGGTATTGGCGGGTGATGGTGAGTATTCGTATATTCGAGACCGCGCCAAAACGCTGGGGATTGCTGACCGAGTGATTTTACCTGGCTGGGTCAGTGGTGAGGCTAAGCAAATGTGGTTGCGTCAGGCTTATGCTTTGGTGCTTCCTTCGTTAGCGGAAGGAATGCCCATGGCGATTTTAGAAGCCATGGCCATGGGTATACCTGTTGTTGCTACAGCCGTAGGGGGTATACCGGATATGTTAGCGCAGGGTGGGGGGCTTACTTATGTGGCTGGTGATAGGGCTGCACTCCATCGATTACTCGCTTACCTATTGCGTAACCCCCGACAAGCTCAGCAAATGGGTAGGCGAGGGCACGCTGTTGCTCAAGCCCTGTATGCTGCCCCCAAAATAGTCGAGCAACTGGGTGCTTTGTATGAACTATTAGGGCTAAGGCGCTAAGCTATGTGTGGTATAGCTGGAATATGGCGCGCGCAAGGCCAGCCTATAGAAGATGTGGCGGCATTGGCGCAGCGTATGGTGCAAAGCTTAGCGCGGCGTGGGCCCGATGGCGAGGGCGTATGGACAAACGAACGGGTAGGGCTCGCCTTAGCACACCGGCGTTTAGCCATTCAAGATGTATCACCTGCAGCGGCTCAACCCATGCAGGACGCGCTTCAACGATCGGCTTTGGTATTCAATGGAGAAATATACAACTATCGCGAATTGCGCGCCCGATTATCACTCGAGGGCATCAAACCCATCACCGATCGAGGTGCTGCACCCTTTAGCGATACTGCCGTGCTATTGCAGATGCTTCAATATTGGGGTGTAGAAACAGCGTGTAAACAGGCGCTAGGGATGTTTGCCATCGCATGGTGGAATGCGGATCAGCAAATCCTATACTTGACACGAGATCGCATGGGGAAGAAACCCCTTTATTGGGCTAGTGGTTCATGGGGTTTGGCCTTTGCATCGCAGCCGCGCGCATTATGGATGGTGCCGGAATTGCAGCCCCAGCTGAATCCCGATCGAATCGGGCAGTATTTGCATCTGGGATTTGTGCTGGCAAATCAAAGTTTATTAGCAAATATTCATACCCTTGAGCCTGGTCAAATTCAGCAGTGGGCCATGCGTGATGGCATACCGAGGCCCATTCAAACTCAGCGCTATTGGCATTTGGGTGAGGTGGCGGCTCAAGGCATGAACCATCGCATCACGAGTTTGTCAGAGGCCTGTGAGAATTTGCGCCCACTGTTGTTCAGCGCCGTTCGGCAGCGCATACAAGCGGATGTGGCGGTGGGTGCATTCTTATCTGGTGGGGTCGATTCAGCCCTCGTGGTGGCGGCTATGCAAGCGGTTGGCACGAATCAGGGAGGAACGGTGCGTACATTTTCAATGGGTTTTGATGACCAAGACTATGATGAAGCGCCCCAAGCGCTGGCGATTGCTCGGCATTTGGGTACTCAGCACACGCAATGGCGCATGACAGGGCAAGATGCATTGGCCATGCTGCCTCAGATTCCTGATATTTTGGATGAGCCTATGGCGGATGCTTCCATTTTTCCTACCACTTGCCTTTCGCTTCAAGCGCAATCCCATGTGGGGGTGGTGCTTACAGGTGATGGCGGCGATGAAGCTTTTGGCGGATACATGCGCTATCGGCAAGCCGAAGGCTGGCTGGGGCATTTGCAGCGTTTGCCGCTGCCATTGCGGCTATGGTTATCAGCCTGCTTACAAAAAACACCATCGGGCATTTGGAATCCACTGAGCAAAGTATGGCCCGAGAATCATCGTCCTACACAATTGGGAATCAAGGTTCAGAAGTTAGCCCAATGGTTGCGGCAAAAAAATCCCGCAGAGCAAGCGCGAATTTTTCTGGCCTTGTGGCCAGCATCTTCACTTCAGGTGAATGAGGGCGAAGATGATATGAGTGCCCCATTGGGTTTATCGCCTAGTGAAGCCATGCAGTGGTGGGAGATGCGCCATTATTTGCCGGGTGATTTGCTCACCAAAATGGATCGCGCCAGTATGTGGGCATCTCTTGAGGCGCGAAGCCCGCTTTTAGATCACCGACTTATTGAGTTGGCCTGGCGCTTGGCCCCTACGCTCAAAGCCATGGGTGATTCACCCAAACTGGTTTTGCGCAGATTATTACGTGAGGTATTACCTGCTCATATAGTTTATGGCCCTAAGCGCGGATTCAGTGTGCCCCTGGATGCTTGGTTGCGTGGTGCATTGCGTGAACGAGCGCGTGATTTGCTGGAAAGTTGGTGCAATCGGGATTGGGGCCATACGGCCTTATACGGCATTCCCAGCCGAAATGAAGTGATGCAAACTTGGTCAGCCCAGCAAAATGGCGCGGTGGGTTTAGCTGATCGTTTATGGGCATTGATTCAATTAGAACTGTGGATGCAACGATGGAGGCCCGCATGAGCCGACAAACCAGAATCGATTTATTAGCCGTGGCATCGGGTGGTGGGCATTGGGTACAGTTGCGCCGATTGGCCCTGGCGTGGCGTGGTTTGCGCTTTGTTTATGCATCCGTAGCTCCCCCTGAGCATGGGCTTGAGGCGGGTATGCGCCCGCTGCGCCACTATGTGCTGCGTGATGCCACCCGTTGGGATCGCTGGGCATTGTTGGTGTTGGCGTGGCAATTAGCAGGCATTGTGTGGCATGAGCGCCCCAAGGTGATCATGACAACAGGCGCTGCACCCGGCCTGCTGGCCATTTTATGGGGTAGGGTAAGTGGGGCGCACACCATTTGGATTGATAGCCTCGCCAACGTTGATAGATTATCAGGAGCAGGGCGCCTGGCCATGTACTTGGCGCATGAATGCCTTACTCAATGGCCGCATTTGGCCAAAGTGGGTGGGCCCGTGTACAAAGGCTCAGTATGGTAGGTCGCATTTTTTTAGCGGTGGGGTCGCAAATGCCTTTTGATCGCTTGGTGGCTGCGGTTTACCAATGGTTTGTTCAATGGCCCCAAGGCAAAGGTGCTTGGCAAGTCGATGCGCAAGTGGGGCACACCGAGCTTTCATTGGCTGAAGTGGATAGCTGGAGGTCGCACGCATTTTTATTGGAGCATGACTTTCGAATGCAGTGCCAGCAAGCAGATATTATTGTAGGCCATGTCGGTATGGGTTTGGTACTCACAGCGCTAGAGTATGCGCGCCCGATGCTGCTATTGCCGCGCTTAGCGCAATGGCGCGAAACCCGCAATGATCACCAGCTAGGTACGGCGCGTTGGCTGGTTCAGCATAGTGGTATCACCATTGCTAAAAATGAGTTGGATTTGGTGCGAACTTTGAATCAGATTGCCTCGCAACATCATCAAAATGGTGGTGTGGGTGGGGGGGCTGCGAATTTTATCAAGACAGAAAACCAGCCTGATTTAGTGGCGTACTTGAGGGGTGTGTTGGACGGTTAGGTTCGGCCTATTTCAAAATGTGGGTAGTAGAACTTGAAATTTAGATTGTGCTAAAGAGTTTGCTGAGACCGAGGAAACTTGCTTATAATGATAATGAATTTCTATTAGCATAAGCGCGCAAGAGCCTGTGCACTTATGTTGATTTGTTTCCAACTACTACCGATTTACCAAGGTCCCTAACATGAAGCCGATCATACGAGCCACGTTGCTGCTTTGCTCAGCAGTCCCAATGGCCCATTCATCCTTCGCCCAAGATGCCGACCCGAGCACAGGCACTGAAGCCGTTACCATCACGGGTACGCGTCAGGCGTACCAGGGTGACTTTAATCGTCTAGAAACACCGCAGGCTGAACAGTCCTTGGATGCGGAAACACTGCGCGCATCCGGAGCGGTCGACCTTACCCAAGCCCTAGACCTGTCGGCTTCAGTGGCCCGACAGAATAACTTTGGGGGGCTATGGAATGCTTTCGCCCTGCGTGGTTTCGTGGGTGATGAGAATCTGCCAAGTAACTATCTTGTGAACGGTTTCAATGCCGGCCGGGGCTTCGGTGGGCCGCGTGACTTGTCGGGCATTGAATCTGTCGAGGTGCTCAAGGGCCCGCGTGCGGCTCTGTTTGGGCGCGGCGAGCCTGGTGGCACGGTCAACCTTGTGACCAAGCGACCAACTTTCATGAAAGGCGGTGAGTTTCGCGTCTCTGCTGGAAGTTTCGAGACCTACCGAACCGATGCCGACTGGACAACTCCCCTATCCGATACAGTCGCTGTACGTCTGGTCGGCTTCGCTGAAGAAGCCGGTAGCTTCCGTGACACCGTCAAAACCCAAAAACACGGCATGAATCCATCGCTGGCGTGGCGTATCAGCCCACAAAGCAGGCTGGTCTATGAATTAGAACTCAGCCATCAGGAAATCCCATTCGATCGCGGTGTCTTGGCCATCAATGGCCAATTGGGCCGTATTCCGCAAAGCCGCTTCCTGGGTGAGCCGGGCGATGGCCCGCTGCAGGCTGACGTACAGGGCCACCAGTTTGAGTTTCAGCACGACTTCAACAAGGATTGGAGCGCCCTAGTGGGCTTCACCACTCGCAAGACCTCACTTGAAGGATTCTCGACTGAGGCGGAACTTGGCAGTAGTCGTCAGCAGTTACGGATCGACGGGCGAACACTAACTCGGCAACGGCGGTTCCGCGACTACGACGCAACCTACCACGTCATCCGCAGTGAGATCAACGGCCGTTTTCAGTTGGCTGGGCTTCAGCACAGCTTAATTTTAGGTATGGATGCCGACCGTTTCGGAAACGATCAGGTATTCCTGCGCGCCCGCGCACCCACATTGGCTAGTAATCCAACCCCCGCTCAACAGCAAGCGATCGACATCTTCAATCCTGTCTACGGCAGCTACACCCTACCTACGCAGACACCTCTGACCAACCAATTAGAGACGCAGAAATCCTTAGGGGTATTCGCACAAGACCAGATAAATCTGAGCAAGCGCCTGCAACTGCGCTTAGGTGCGCGTTTCGACGATTACAAGCAAACTCTCAACAACCGGTTGAATAACCAGGTGTCGAAGCAGAAGGAAACGCGCGTCAGCCCGCAGCTTGGTTTTGTCTATCGTTTAGAGGATGCATTCTCGCTCTATGCTACGTATGGTGAGAACTTCCGGCCCTTATCCGGCGCCGATGCCCAAGGTAATGGTTTCGAGCCTAACCAGTCAACATCCGTAGAGACCGGTGCTAATTTTTCGTTCGCTGGCATTAATGGCAATGTGGCGGTGTTTCAGGTTAAGCAGAAGAATATCCTCGTCGCCGCCGACGCCAGCGCGACAACCCAGATGGCTATCGGGCAGGCTCGCAGCCAGGGTCTAGAAATTGACCTGCACGGTGAAATCCTGGATCGCTTGAGTCTGTGGGCTTCTTACGCCTATGTAGACGCCAAGACCTCCAATGCCTTTAACGATGCCAACTTCGGCGTACTGGTGCCTGCTGGCACGCAGTTGCTCAACGTGCCTAAGCATAGCCTTAGTCTGCAACTGGTGAAGTCCATGGCTATAGCTGGGTGTGGCTTGCAGTTTGGTGGCGGCCTTGTCTATGTGGGGCAACGTTCGGGCGAGTTCACCACTAATTTCAAACTGCCGGCCTATACCGTGGCGCGGGCATTTGCGGCCTATGATGTGAAGAAGTCAACGACCTTGCGCCTCTCTGTTGATAACCTGTTTAACGAGACCTACTACACCAACTCGTTCTCGAATCTGTGGGTGCAGCCCGGCACACCGCGCAGCGCAAGGCTGTCGGCAGAATACAAGTTCTGAAGTGGTGACCTTGATGAGATTACAAGCTGAGAATCTGCGCGTGCTGCGCGGTGGCAAAGAGGTCCTGTCCGGGGTGAGCTTTGCGGTGGCCCGCGGCGAGGTTTACGGCTTGCTGGGCGGTAACGGTGCGGGTAAGTCAACGACGTTGTCCACCTTTCTGGGTTTTGTACCCGCCGCCAGCGGTCGGGTGCTCGTTAATAGCATCGATGTGTGTATTGACGTGGCGGCTGCCCGCCGAGCAATGACCTATCTGCCTGAGGCAGCATCATTGTATGAACACCTAGATGCCCGCGAAAACCTGCACTACTTTTTGCAGCTAGCGGGGGTGCGAAGCAGTGTCGCCGACATCAACACGGCACTGGATCGTGTGTCGTTGTCTGTTGCAGCGCGCGGCCTCAAGTTACGCACTTACTCCAAAGGTATGCGGCAGAAAGTGGCCATCGCGCTGGCCATTCTGCGAGATACCGATATCCTGCTACTTGACGAGCCGACGTCTGGATTGGACCCCGCCGCCATTGATGAATTCCACCACTTGGTACGCGGGCTGGCGGATGCCGGCAAGACCATCCTGATGGTCACGCATGACGTGTATGGTGCCTGCCAGGTCGCCGACCGCATCGGGCTTCTTCGTGGCGGGCACCTCGTGGATCAGTTCGCAGCACCCACTGATGGGCGTATCGACACCGAAACCGTGCACAGGGCCTTCTCGGCCAAGGCGGTCGCGTGAAAGACCTACTCATTATTGCCGGCGCCGAATGGCGCTACTGGCTTCGTTCACGCCTGGCAGGGAGTGCGGCCGTGCTGTTAGTCGGATTACTGGTGGCGACCACGGTGCTGACTACCCTGCGCATGCAAGGCCAAGCATCCGATCGCATGCATCATCAAGCCGAGGCTGAAGCATCTTTCCTCTCGCAACCTGCCCGACATCCGCACCGCATGGTGCACTACGGGCACTACGTTTTTCGTACGCCGCTACCACTGGCTCTATTCGACCCTGGGCTGGATATGGTCACAGGTCAGTCTATATTTCTCGAAGGCCATCGGCAGAACACGGCCATGTTCGCTGCGACCGGTGCCAGTGCTGATCTTGGTGGCTTCAGCTGGTTGAGTCCGGCGATGGTCTACCAGCTGTTTGCGCCCTTGCTGGTGATTTTGCTGGGGCATGGCCTGATAGCGCGCGAACGCGAGGCAGCAACACTCGCAACCCTCCTCGCACAGGGCACGCCGGGCCGTTTGTTGCTGGCGGGTAAGGCGCTGGCGCTGTTGTCATTTATGATGGTGCTGCTGGTGCCGCTGGCCGTCAGTACGGTTCTGGCGGTCCATATGGGTGAGCAGGCGCTGGCTGCTGGGGCCTTATTCAGCGCATATTTGCTGTACTTAGTCATATGGGTTGCGCTGGCTTTGCTGACATCTGCACTTCTGCGCCGTCGCTCGGCTGTGCTGGCGACCTTGGCAACCCTTTGGATCGTACTAAACCTAGTAATACCTGCCATGGCGGTCAGTTGGGCATCGAACGCTATGCCGACGGTTAGCAAGCTCGAGACTGACCTCATGATGCTTTCCGAACTGCGCAAGCTGGGCGATGGCCATAACGCCAATGATCCGGCCTTTGCCCAGCTACGTGCTGATCTGCTATCCAAGCATGGCGTGCAGCGTGTCGAAGACCTGCCCTTGAATCTTCGCGGCATCGTGGCACAGTACAGCGAGCAAAAGCTTACCGAGGCGCTGAATCGCTACGCTCGCGCCCAAATGGCAACAGAAACTCGGCAGGCGGCTGTGCTGGCCAGTCACGGATGGTTCACTCCGTTGCTCGCAGTGGCCGAGGCTTCGCGCGCCCTGGCCGGCACTGATCTCAGACATCACCACCGCTTTTTGCATGAAGCAGAAGATCTACGTTATGCCTTCGTGCAGGGTCTGAACAAGGTACACGCCGAAAAGCTGGCCTATAGCGATGATATTCGTCGCAGCGGCGATGCCGAAGCTGAGAGGCGCACGCGTGTGGATGCCGCGCACTGGCAACTGCTGGATCGCTTTCATTTTAAACCCGACGCAGCGGGTATCCGTATCGCCGAGGCTGGGCCACAGTGGCTGATGCTGTGCGTCTGGTGTGTCATCCTTGTTGGCGCAGGGTTGTGGGCAGGTGGAAGGCTTAAGCCATGAGTTTGTCGTTCTATTCTAAAAACACCTGGCTTGCGGTTCGCCGCGAGCTAATCTTCTTGGCTAGCGATCGGTCGGTGTGGTCCTGGTGGCTAATTGTGCTGTGCCTGTCAGTGTTCGCAGTAGCGACGGGGGTATCTGAGATTCGCCAGCAGAATGACACAATCGCGCGCCTTGTCGAAGCTGACCGTGCAGATCGCCTGAGCGTTCTGAAAACGCAGAAGGACTGGGGTAGCGCCGCATATTACAGTTTTCATCTTACCTTCGATCCGCCTTCCGACTTCGCATTCGCAGCGCTGGGTCGGCGCGACGATGCGGCTTGGAAACACCGCGTGAGGATGCTAGCGTTGGAAGGCCAGATCCATGAGCGGGATGTCGGTCATCCGTTGCTGGCCCTGATCGGTCGGTTCGACTATGCGTTCCTTGCGGCTTTTGTGTTGCCGCTCGTGCTGATTGTCCTGCTGCATGACATGAGGGCCAGAGAGCGCGTTGCTGGACGCCATGACCTTCTGATGGCTAGCGCAGGACAACCGGCACAGCTGTGGCCGCTGCGCGCTGGGCTGCGCGCCGGCGGAGTATACATTTGTGCGGTGCTCCCATTGATCGTGGCTGCGGGTCTGAGCGACACCACAGTGCAGACTCTGCTGATAGCCTGCGTTTACCTCCTTGTCTATTTACTGTTCTGGACTGTGATCTGTACCTCTGTAGCGGCCCTGCAGAAATCAGGCGAGGTGATCCTGGCTATGTTGGTGGGGTTGTGGATCATGCTGGGTGTTGTGTTGCCGGCTGCTAGCCGCATGGCCATTGACTTAGCGGTGCCTGTGCCATCTGGTGCAGACATCATCATGACTCAGCGTGAAGCGGTGAATGACGCTTGGGATTTGCCTAAGGCTACAACGATGATGGCCTTCGTCGAACGCCATCCGCAATGGGCGGCCTACACTGCTGTTGAGCGGCCATTCGAGTGGAAGTGGTACTACGCATTTCAGCAGGTGGGTGACCAGAAAGCGCAGGCGCTGTCGCAAGCCTATACAGCAGGCCGTATGACGCGAGACCGGCTAGCCGGATGGTTTGCCATCATTACGCCACCGGTTCTGCTTGAACGATCGTTACAGTCCTTGGCTCGGACCGACTTATTGGCTTCGCTGGCCTACGAGGCTAGGGTGCGTGCTTTTCATGCTTTATTGCGTGAGTTCTACTATCCGAGGCTCTTTCGTGACGAGCAATTCGAACCTGCTGCGTTCGATGCTCTGCCCCAGTTTGCTACTCAAACAGCCGGCAACTGAGGTTGGTCGTCAGCATCCTGCCATCAATTGGTGGGTAGATTTGGTGCGGATTTTCAATCAGTTTGCCTCGAAGCATCATCAAAATGGTGGTGCGAGTGCAGGTACTCCATATCCTATAAAGCCTGAAAACCAGGCTGATTTAGTGGAGTACTTGAGTGGTGTGTTGGATGGTTATGTTTCGATTATTTAACTCTAAATGAAGACCTATGCGCTATCAATTTTTGAAGATGTCCGCTTTTTTGGGTAAATTAGAACACGGTTTTTAAGGATCAGGTGTGCTCCCTTTGGGGGCAACCTTCTTGAGTTCCTTGCTATTGACGGGGGGTTATTCTGGTGTTTCAACGATGCGGCGTTCGCCGTTTTGCGGTTTCATGCACTGATTTTCTATCTTGAAGAATGTGATGACCTTGCCTCTGATGCCTTTTTTTGGTGCCAAAATCCGCACCTCCTTGAGATACTGCGGCAGCAGCTTGATCTTGCCGGCCATGGGCTTCAATGGCATCCAAGGTCTTCTCTAAGTCTAAGGTTTGCACAGTGCGTAATAGATGCTCTACATTAAGTGTCATGGTTACGATCCAAGAAAAAGTGTTCTCCCCCAAAATTTTTATAGCAGCAACAATGATGCGTCCGTGCCAAGCGCAATGTGATGGGTAGTGAGTAAGGACACGACTGCAAGGCTCAATGCCTTCTTTCAATGAGTTCTCTCATAGGACGTGGGAGCAACCCCCTGAGCTTACGACTAATTAATTCCTCGTTTCGTTGCCAGATAATACCGAGATAGTTAACCCCAAGGCCAATGATGGTCAGGGTGAACGCGAATATGGTGAGGTCCTGGAATACGTTGGCGGCCAA
>JAUMCS010000079.1:2648-16070 GCA_032122355.1 Burkholderiaceae bacterium | reverse complement strand
AAGCCACTGTGCCCATCCCCCCGAAAATCGCGAAAACCCTGCGCGATAGTATGGCGCCCACGGCAATCATGACAAGGTTGATACACTGAAAAATGAACTTGTCCAGTCCGGATTCTGAACTTATCATCAACAAACTACACCAGAATGAAACAACGCCAAATAAATAAATCCAGAATGCATAGTCCTTGTCATGCCTGGTTCGAATATCCACCCACAACCCAAGCAGTATCATAAGCATGCCAAAATAGAGCGAAACGATTTCTTGCAAATCCCTTAACGACCAAAGCTGAGCTATATCCAAACTCATATACCAGAGCGTGAATGCAATGGGCATGACCAAGAATGGCAGCCGATAGCGCCACAGCATGACCGCTCCGGTTGTAATCGTAGCGAATTCTATGGTTATCAATGTCCATTTGATGTCGTACTCGTGACTTAGCCCATATACCGCCAAGGGAGTGAGGGCGACAACAAACGTCGCTGTGATGCCCGCCGGAATAGGTAAGCGTTTGCGGTGCAGGAGATACTCGGTCAGCCAAATTCCCACTCCGGCATAAGTCAGTGCAATAAAAAACAATCCCCATCCACCGAAGGTTTTCCACCCAAGCGTCATGAAGAGGCTCATTGCGCCGATGGCAATGAATCCGCCCAAGTAGTAAAGAATATGCGTGGTGCGGAAACTTGGCGTGTCCTGTACTTGCGCATCTAGGAATTTCCAGAGATCTTCCGCTTGTTTCTCGCTGATCAGGCCGTTC
Source organism: Burkholderiaceae bacterium (assembly GCA_032122355.1). Taxonomy (GTDB): domain Bacteria; phylum Pseudomonadota; class Gammaproteobacteria; order Burkholderiales; family Burkholderiaceae_C; genus RFTU01. The sequence continues at coordinate 15,315 of JAUMCS010000079.1, read as the reverse complement.
TCAGCTGCATCTTTAAGCTGGCTTCGATTCAGTTCCATGAAAACTCCTCAAGTTCAGAAAATACCGAAGGTGGTATATGTTCATTTAGGTCATTGCCATATATCATCTAATGTATCTTAGCCACTGTGTGCCAGTATGAGCACTGGATTAGGTACTTTTTTGTATCTCGGCAGCCCAAACTCCACCGATCAAAGCCATATGTGTTGACACAATGCAAAGTGTTGAAAGGATAATAACCCCTTTATAATAGGCCCATTTATTCCGAGGGGCAACTCTATGCCGATATACGCTTATCGCTGCAGCACTTGCGGCCACGCCAAAGACGTACTGCAAAAAATCTCTGATCCCTTGCTTACTACTTGTCCGGCTTGTGGTGGTGAAACCTTTTCTAAGCAATTAACCGCTGCGGGCTTTCAGCTCAAAGGATCGGGTTGGTATGTGACCGACTTTCGAGGGGGCAATTCCACTGGCTCAGCTACCAGTAGCGAAGACAAACCCACGGCTGACTCGTCAACCGGCACCGCCTCATCAGAACCCAGCACCAGCGCGGCAGCCGCCCCAGCCAGCAGCGAAAGCGCATCATCATCTACCAGTAGTGGTGGCTGCGGCACAGCTTGCGCATGCCATTAACGCCGATTTTTCAACCTCAACCACAAGGCTGATCACATGATTAAAAAATACCTGATTGCAGGCCTGTTGGTTTGGCTGCCATTGGCTATTACCGTTTGGCTATTGCACGCCGTATGGGGTGCACTAGATCAGTTGTTTGTCACGATTTTGGGGGTAACACAATGGCTTTATACCGGTGAGTATGCTCAACACTTGCAAGGCCTGCGCGAAGTGCCTGGCCTGAGCGTGGTGGTGGTACTGCTGGCCTTGCTGTTAACCGGATTGTTTGCCGCCAACTTTATCGGCCAATGGGCCCTACGACAAGGCGAGCGCATATTGCGCCGTATACCACTAGTCAAAAGCATTTACAGCTCCGTCAAGCAAGTATCTGATACCTTGTTTTCTAGCAATGGCAACGCATTCAGGCAGGCCGTTCTGGTGCAGTACCCCCGCGCTGAAGCCTGGACCATAGCCTTTGTCACAGGCCAGCCCTCAGGCGAAGTGGCTGCACAATTGCCCGAACCTCACATCAGCTTGTATGTGCCCACCACACCCAATCCCACCTCGGGGTTCTTCATTATGGTACCGGCCACTGCCGTGCGGCCCTTGGCCATGAGTGTTGATGAAGCGCTCAAATACATCATTTCTATGGGTGTTGTGGCACCGCCGGAAGCGGCTCAGACAACACCCGAATCACAATGAATTTCTTTATAGGAGTATTGAATGCGCACCACTTATTGCGGCTTGGTTAATGAAGCCCATTTAGGCCAAACTGTGACATTGATGGGCTGGGCTCATCGTCGGCGTGATCACGGTGGCGTGATATTTATTGACTTGCGCGACCGTGAAGGTTTAGTACAAATCGTATGTGACCCCGACCGCGCAGAGATGTTCAGCACCGCTGAAAATGTCCGCAATGAGTTTTGTTTGAAAGTCACGGGTTTGGTGCGCGCGCGTCCTCAAGGTACTGAAAATAGCCAATTGGTCAGTGGCAAAATTGAAGTACTGTGCCATGATCTCGAAGTACTCAATGCCAGCGTGACACCCCCTTTCCAACTCGATGACGACAATTTATCTGAAACCGTGCGTTTAACCCACCGTGTGCTTGACCTGCGCCGGCCTGCGATGCAAAAAAACCTCATGCTGCGCTATCGTGTGGCGATGGAAGTGCGTAAGTACCTCGATGAGCAAGGCTTTGTCGATATTGAAACCCCCATGCTCACGAAAAGCACGCCTGAAGGCGCACGCGATTATTTGGTACCTAGCCGCGTTCATGATGGCCAGTTTTTTGCTTTGCCCCAATCCCCTCAGTTATTCAAACAATTATTGATGGTGGCGGGTTTTGACCGCTACTACCAAATCACCAAGTGTTTCCGTGACGAGGATTTACGCGCTGACCGTCAACCCGAATTCACGCAAATTGATATTGAAACATCCTTCCTCGCCGAACATGAAATACGGGATATGTTCGAAGGCATGATTCGGCACGTATTCCGCATTGCCATGAATGTAGAGCTCGGCGACTATCCGGTGATGACCTATGCCGATGCTATGTACCGCTTTGGTTCCGATAAACCCGATTTACGTGTCAAGTTGGAATTCACTGAATTAACCGATGTCATGAAAGACGTCGACTTCAAGGTGTTTAGCACGCCTGCCAATGCCGCCAATGGCCGTGTGGTGGGGTTGCGCATACCTCAAGGCAGTAAATTAACGCGCGGTGATATTGACGGCTACACCGAGTTTGTCAAAATCTACGGCGCCAAAGGATTGGCCTGGATCAAGGTGAATGACTTAAGCGCGGCTCGTCAAAGTGGCGATATTCGTGCCGCATTGCAGTCGCCCATCGTGAAAAACTTGCATGATGCAGCCCTGCAAGCCGTGCTTGAACGTACGGGTGCACAAGACGGTGATTTGATCTTCTTTGGTGCCGATAAAGCCAAAGTCACCAATGATGCCATCGGTGCTCTCAGATTAAAAATTGGCCACAGTGAATTTGGTCGTAGCCATGGTTTATTCAATGATGTGTGGGCGCCATTATGGGTGGTTGACTTTCCTATGTTTGAATTGGATGAAGAAGAAAACCGTTGGAATGCGGTGCATCACCCATTCACAGCCCCCAAAGATGGCCACGAAGACTACATGGACACCGACCCTGGCCGATGCGTGGCTAAGGCTTACGATATGGTGCTCAATGGGTGGGAGTTGGGTGGTGGCTCGGTGCGTATTCATCGTGCCGATGTGCAAAGCAAGGTATTTAGTGCCTTGAAAATCACGACTGAAGATGCGCGCACCAAGTTTGGGTTTTTACTAGATGCCCTGCAATATGGTGCTCCGCCGCATGGTGGCCTGGCGTTTGGGCTTGACCGCCTGGTCACGCTCATGACGGGGGCTGAAAGTATTCGTGATGTGATTGCATTCCCCAAAACCCAAAGGGCTCAGTGTTTGCTTACCGGTGCCCCGAGTTTGGTAGAAGAAAAACAATTGCGGGAACTGCACATCCGTTTGCGCAACCTACAGCCGGCGGCCTAAGGGCTATCTGCTTGTGATCAATCGCCCGTACAAAATCCCGCAATCGGTGTTGGTGGTGATTCACACGGCAGATGGGCAAGTACTGCTGCTTGAGCGCGCCGATCGTGCGGGTTTTTGGCAAAGCGTAACGGGCTCATTCGACTTCGAAGATGAGCCCGCAAGACAAGCCGCCATGCGTGAAGTCGCTGAAGAAACGGGCATACAGGTGGGCAGCCCTGATGCGCCTGAGCTTTGCTTAACGGATTGGCAACAGCAAAACGAATATGAAATTTTCCCGGTGTGGCGTCATCGCTATGCGCCTGGGGTCACGCACAATACCGAGCACGTATGGGGCCTGTGCCTGCCCCAACCCATCAACCCAGTGCTTGCGCCGCGCGAGCACCTGAGTTACGTTTGGGTGCCCTGGCAGCAAGCTGCAGAGCGCTGCTTTTCGCCCAGTAATGCCGAGGCCATAAGGCAGTTGCCGCAAAGGCTAGTCCACTAAGCACCATGAATGCTGCTGCGGTTTTAAGGGTAGCAACCTACAACATACACAAAGGTGTACGGGGCATAGGCCCTGCGAAAAGACTCGAAATTCATGGCCTTAGCCAGGCCATACAAACGCTTGATGCTGACTTGATTCTGTTGCAAGAGGTTCATTTATTTCATCACAAGCACGCTCAAACTTTTCAACACCATCAACCCGTCTGGCCAACTCAAGGGCAGGCTGAATTTTTAGCACCGAAAGGGTATAACAGTATTTATCACAGCAATGCCATCACGCGGCATGGTGAGCATGGCAATGCCTTGCTTTGTCGCTGGCCATTAGCGGATGCTTCACACAAAGATGTCAGTCACCACCGTTTTGAGCAAAGGGGCTTGCTGCATGCCACGCTGGATTGGCAGGGCACCCGCATCCATATTTTGGTAGCGCATTTGGGCTTGATACATGCTAGCCGCTTGTACCAAGTGCAACATATTCAACGCTTTATGGCCGAACATATCCCCGCCGACGCACCCGTGATTTTGGGTGGCGATTTCAACGATTGGGCTGAGCGCCTAGATAGGCCATTGAAAAATCTGGGTCTAACTCGCGCAGAACCCGATTCAAAGGCTAACCATCGCCCTTGGCGCACTTTCCCTGCCAGAGTGCCTGTGTTTGAATTAGACCGCATCTACACGCGCGGTTTACTCTGTGTAGGGGGTGAAGTACCTAGGGGCCCTAGTTGGGGACGGTTGTCCGATCACTTGCCTTTGGTGGTGGAGTTGGCTTTGCGTTAATACGCAGGGGCTGAGCAGATGGCAGCTAAAGAAACAGCACTTTCCACGGGGCAGCTTGCATCGCTGTGGTATGCCCGCCGTCGGCCGATTTACACCTATGGAAACACGGCTCGGCTGCACTGTGGGGGCGCTGAATTATTTGCAACCATGTTGCATGCCATTGAAAATGCAAGGCATGAAATTTATTTGGCGACTTATATTTTTAATACCGATAGTCAGGCCCAGTCTATAGCTACAGCGTTGTCGGCTGCCGCGGTGCGTGGCGTGCAGGTGCGCATCGTGGTGGATGGTTTTGGTTCATTGAACACCATCCCTACCCTCAAACAATGGTGGCAGGGCTATGCGGTTGCTTGGGTGGTGTTTAGGCCCTTAGATCGTTGGTGGGCGTGGTTGCAGCCCGAGCATTTGCGGCGATTGCACCTCAAATTATGTGTGGTGGATGAGTCTATTGCTTTTGTGGGGGGTATTAACATCATTGATGATTATGTCGATCAGCATCACGGCATATTGAATGCACCCCGATTGGATTTTGCAGTGCAAGTCACGGGCCCTGTTGTGGCGCCGATAGTGCAAACCTTGAAAGCCGTGTGGAATCGCGCTGCGTGGGGTGCCGATTGGCGAGAAGAAATCATGCGTGTGCTTCAGGGGCCGCATCCGTGGGCTTTTGCCAAAGCATTGGTGCGGCAAATGCGATTGTCTATGCCGGGCTCTCGCCCTATGACCCCTGAAGAAAGTTTCAGTGGGGTTGGCAAAATAGCTTTTGTTTGGCGTGACAACCTACGCCAGCGTCATACGATTGAGCGCACGCTGCGTCAGGCTTTTGCCCAAGCCCAACATGCGATTGATGTAGTGTGTCCTTATTTTTTCCCAGGACGAGGGTTAACCCACTTGCTGCGTAAGGCTGCTCAGCGGGGGGTGCGGGTCAGGCTGCTGATGCAGGGGCAATATGATTATGCCATTGCACAATGGGCAGCGGGCGCGGTGTATACCGAGCTACTGGCCAGTGGTGTGCAGATATTTGAGTACACGCCAGCCTTTTTGCATGCCAAAGTGGTGTGTATTGATGACAACTGGGCCACGGTGGGCAGTGCCAACATTGATCCTTTATCGTTGTGGGTGAACTATGAAGCCAATCTTATTGTGGGGGATGCGGCATTCATACATCAACTTCAGGCCAGTATTGAGGCTGCGTTTTCGGCCTCCAGCCCCATCAAGCAAAGTCAGGCCTTGAATGGGTGGCGTAGACGCTGGTTGCATCGCGGTATTGCTGTACTGGCCCGAATTTATTTGCGTTTGTCGGGTAATCGTAGCCAGGACATGGATTATTAGCATGCGCTAATGCACATCATCCGGCACAAACACATAGCCTACACCCCAGATGGTTTGAATATAGCGGGGGTGTGCGGGGTCATGTTCCAGCATTTTTCGCAAACGCGAAATTTGCACATCAAGGCTGCGATCATAGGGGCCAAAATCGCGTCCTCGTGCCAGTTGCGCCAAACGCTCACGTGACATGGGTTGGCGCGGGTGCCGCACCAATACTTTGAGCATGGCAAACTCACCACTGGTCAGTGGAATGGCCTGGCCATCACGGGCCAAACTGCGATGCGCCAAATCAAACGAAAAATCCCCAAAATGAATGGTTTCCGGCTCAGGTGCAGGTGCGGCGGGTGTTTCCACCGCAGGGCTGCGACGCAACACGGCATGAACCCGCGCCAACACTTCGCGCAAATGAAACGGTTTGGTCATATAGTCATCGGCCCCTACTTCTAGGCCGACAATGCGGTCTACCTCACTGGATTTGGCTGTGAGCATGATAATGGGGGTGTTGTCGCCCGACTCGCGCAAATGGCGGCACAGCGACAGCCCGTCCTCTCCGGGTAGAATTAAATCCAGCAAAATCAAGTCAGGCGCCTCTTTGCTCATAACCCTTTGCATGGCTACACCATCCTCAGCTAAATAGACCACATAGCCTTCTTGCGCAAGATAGCGTTTAAGTAGTTCGCGGGTAGATGCATCATCATCTACCACCAATATACGTTGAGCACGCCGTTTCGTGGGTGATTTCATGTCAGTCATCTCCTGTGGTGGCAGGCGCACTGACCTTTATGCAATCCGGGCGCGCCAGGCTGCCAGATAGGCAGCCAAGGCTTATTGTGTGGCTTTTAGCACCCGTAACAACTGCACGAACTCAGCTTTACGGGCTTTGTTGGTGATGAGAGCTATTGCGCTAACCAACCGCCATCGATATTCAGCGCAGCACCTCGAATATTGCTGGCTGCTTCAGAGCATAAAAATACTGCCATACCACCGAGTTGCTCAGGCGTGACAAATTGCAAAGACGGCTGTTTTTCCCCGAGCAATTGGCGTTGTGCTTCCTCTTGACTAATACCCTGTGCGGCAACTCGGGCATCAATTTGTTTTTGCACCAGAGGGGTTAACACCCAGCCCGGGCAAATGGCATTGGCGGTAATACCTGTTGTGGCTACCTCAAGTGCTACCGATTTGGTAAAGCCCACCAACCCATGTTTGGCAGCCACATAAGCTGATTTTTGCGCAGATGCCACTAGTCCATGCGCTGAGGCAATATTGATGATGCGGCCCCAGTTTTTAGCTTTCATGCCAGGAATGGCTAAGCGCGTGGTGTGAAAAGCCGATGATAAATTGATGGCTATGATGGCATCCCAGCGTTCCACCGGAAAATCCTCAACATTAGCCACATATTGAATCCCCGCATTGTTCACCAAAATATCTACCCCACCCCATTTTTTCTCGGTTTGGGCCATCAGATCGGCAATTTCATCGGGTTTGCTCATGTCCGCAGGGTGATAATCGACCTCAGCACCTGTGGCTGAAATGGTGGATTTGGCTTGATCCACATCACCAAAGCCATTGAGCATCACCCGAATACCTTGGCGAGCCAGTGAAATAGCAATACCCAATCCAATACCACTGGTAGAACCAGTCACCAGTGCAGTTTTTTGTTGAAGCATTTACAACTCTCTTTCCTGAATGTGTGCTTTATTGTTAGCATTCATTATCAAACTTTTTTATGAAACTTTCATCATGATTGAGCCCAAGCTGCAGTATGTTCAATGTCTTAACTCAAGAGGCTTGCACCGCATGGCTTATTGGGAGTGGGGCGACCCCGCCAATAGTCGTGTGTTGTTCTGCGTTCATGGCCTGACGCGACAGGGGCGTGATTTTGATGTGCTGGCACGCTCGCTCGTGTCAACTTACCGCGTCATTTGCCCTGATATGGCGGGGCGTGGCCAATCTGAGTGGCTGACTGACCCCCATGGTTATGCCATCCCGCACTATGTGGCCGATATGGTTACTTTACTCGCACGTATCAATGCCAGTACCCTAGATTGGGTGGGTACATCGATGGGCGGCTTGATTGGTATGGCGCTGGCAGGTTTGCCGGGCAGTGCTGTTCGCCGCATGGTGCTCAATGATGTGGGCCCACGCATGGAGTCTGCTGCGCTACAGCGCATTGGTGCTTATGTCGGTTTGCCTTTGCGCTGGCCCACGGTAGAAGCCGCCGCCGAGTATTTGCGCGTGGTTTCAGCAGGGTTTGGCCCGCATACGCATGAGCAATGGATGGCACTGACACGGCCTTACTTGAAAGAAGATGGGCAGGGCGGCTTTGTGCCACGCTACGACCCGCAAATTGGTGTGGCTTTAAAAACCATGACACCTGAAATCGCGCAAATGGGTGAACAACTCTTGTGGCAAGCCTATGACCGCATCACTGCACAAACTCTGCTGTTACGCGGTGCGCAAAGTGATTTGCTTTCTGTGCAAACCGCCCAAGAAATGGGCTTGCGTGGGCCTAAAGCGCGTTGCGTCACCTTTGAGGGCGTAGGCCATGCGCCCACATTGGTACAAGACGACCAATTAGGCGTGGTGCGTGAATTTTTGCTCAGTGCGTGATGGTGTATGCAAACTCAAAGTCATTTATCTACCCCCCAACACGCGCATCTTGAAAGCCAATCACCGGCCATATTGGCTCTTTCAGCCCTAAATACATCAGCTGGTGCGGATCCTGCGCCAGCAGCTGTTTCGAACACAAGCCTTGTTTTGTTGCGTGCGCAGGCCTTGGCTGAGCCCCTGTTGGTGTCGGGTGTGTTGGGCTCGGGTGAAGATACACTCAGCCATGCGCAGGGTGTGATACACATTTTGGCTGCTATTGGGGCAGACCTCAGCCTGCAAGCGGCTGTGTACTTGGTTTATGCCGCTGATTATTTGCAAAAACCTGAAGAAGTGGTCGAACGCGGCTTTGGTGCCGATTATGCGCGTTTGATTAGCCATGCACGCAAATTGGGGCACTTTCAGCAAGCAGCGGGCCGAGCCGCCATGGCACCAGATGCGCCCTCTCAGCAAACCGAGCGCGTACGCAAAATGTTGTTGGCGTTTTCGCAAGACTTGCGTGTGGTTTTGTTGCGCTTGGCCTCGCGCTTGCAAACCTTGCGCTGGTTTACCCAAACTAAGCAAGCATGCCCAGAGCACATCAGCTTTGAGGCTTTGCATGTGTATGCGCCTTTGGCTAACCGGTTGGGTATAGGCCAAATCAAATGGGAAATGGAAGATTTAGCCTTTCGTTTTCAAAAACCACAAGCCTACCGTGAAATCGCCCATTTGCTGGATGAACGTCGCCTTGAACGTGAGGCTCGAGTGCAGCGCATGGTGGCTGATTTACAGCAGTTGCTCACCCAAGCCCGCATCACCGCCGAGGTAGCCGGGCGGCCTAAGCACATCTATAGTATTTGGCGCAAAATGCAAAGCAAAGCGCTGGCTTTTCATCGGGTCATGGATGTGTCAGCCTTGCGTGTCATGGTCAGTGACATTAATCAGTGTTATGCCGTACTGGCTTTAGTGCATTCAGCTTACAACCCGATTGATGGTGAGTTTGATGACTACATCGCCAAACCCAAAGCCAATGGTTATCAAAGCCTGCATACGGTGGTGGCGGGTAGCGATGGCCGTGCCATAGAAATTCAAATTCGCACCCGTGAAATGCATGAGTATGCTGAATACGGCGTGGCAGCCCATTGGGCTTATAAAGAATCGGCAGGTAAGGCACCAGCTTCAGCCAAGGGTGAATATGAAGCCCGGATTGCCCAAGCCCGCAAGGCTGTGATTCATCAGCTATTTGCATGGGAGCGCGATACCGTGGCGGCCATTCCTGGGCAAAGTGCAGGCTGGGATGATCGCATTTATGTGCTTACACCTCAGGCTGCGGTCGTGGATTTGCCTACCGGTGCTACCCCGATTGATTTTGCCTATGCCGTGCATACTCAGCTGGGCCACCGTTGCCGTGGGGCTAAGGTTGATGGGGTGATGGTGTCATTAAACACCCCTTTGGAAAATGGCCAAACGGTAGAAGTATTCACTATTAAGGAAGGTGGTCCCTCACTCGATTGGCTCAATACCGAATTGGGTTATTTGATCAGCCCGCGCTCGAAGGCTAAGGTGCGTGCGTGGTTTAATGCCCTAGAAATCGAACAAGCCGATGCCACTCGGGCGCGTGAAATTCCAGCCAAAGTTCAAGCTAAGGATGATGCTGTCAGCACTGTTGCCGATGACAGCGCTACCGCCATTGCTTTGCGGCGTTCGCAAACAGGGCAGGGTGATCATGGTGTGTTGGTGGTAGGGGTTGGTTCTTTACTCACTACCTTGGCTAAATGCTGTCGGCCTGTGCCGCCGGATGCCATTCAGGGTTATGTGACAAGGGAGCGCGGAGTGGCCATTCACCGAGCGGGGTGTAGCAATTTGGCGCATATGCTGGCTCGGCAACCCGATCGGGGTATGGAAGTCGCCTGGAATGCCATGCCCGCTAAGAAGGGTGTTTTATACCCCTTAGATTTACAAATTGAAGCCAGCGATAGGCCGGGTTTATTGCGTGATATCAGTGAAGTATTGGTGCGTGAAAAAATCAATGTCACGGGTGTGAATACTCAATCCATCAAAGGCAAGCAGGGGGGTACAGCCCACATGACCTTTACCCTGGAAATGGCCGATATGGCGCGCCTCTCAGGTGTGCTGCGTCAAATTCAACAGCTTGATGGGGTGCGTTTTGCGCGCCGCCGATAACGTTTACAAGCGCTGTGTAATGGCAAACAACATACGCGCCGGCAGTATGCGCAGCAACAGCATCCAGCGTGTAAAGCGTTTGGGGAAGTGGATATGAAACTGGCCTTTTTCCCAACCTTTTATGATGGAAACTGCGGCTTCATCGGGTGTGATGAGTGCGGGCATTTCAAAATCATTCTGGGCGGTCATGGGGGTTTTGACAAAACCCGGGTTGATTAAACTGAGGTTGATATGCTCGGGTTTGAGGTCTACGTACAAAATCTCGGCTAAGTTAATGAGTGCCGCTTTGGTGGGGCCGTAGGCCAAGGCTTTGGGTAGGCCACGAAACCCCGCCACACTGCTGACCAAGCTGATATGCCCATGCCCTTGTTGCCGCAGCCAAGGTAGCACCGCCTGTAAGCAGTGCAAAACCCCTTGGTAGTTGATTTCGAAGTGCATCTGGCATTGTTCTGGGTTCAAGGTTTGTGCGCGCATGGCTTGGTAATAACCTGCGCAATAAACCACCAAATCCAAGGACTGCTGGGTGGTTTTCAATTCATTCACAGCCGATTGTAGGCTTTCAGGCTGGCGCACATCGCACACGACTGCCCTAGCCCCTGGGTGGCTATCAACGAAGGTTTGCAGGGCTTGGGCATTGCGTGCTGAAACCGTCACATGGGCACCTTTGGCGTGTAGCGCATGCGCCAGTGCTGCACCAATGCCACTTGAAGCCCCGATCAGCCATACGTGTTCCCCCTTCCATTGCGTGATAGGCTGATTCAGTGGGGGTATGAGTGGCTTCCACATGGTTTGTGTCAGGGGTGGATGTAATGGTGAGTGGGGGTGAATGATCGATTTTAGGGCGAGGTTGTTTTTACAAAGCTGAGCGTTACTTCGCCCAATCGTATGCCAAATTTACTCATCACGGCCTTGTTCAGCATCACTTTATCATCCATCAAATACATCCAGTCATCGAACTGGACTTCGTAGGTTTTACCGTCTACGGGTAACAATAGAGTGTAATTCCATCGGAAAGCATTGCCCGCTACTTCGCCTTGAGCCTGGCCTTTCACATCATCGGCTTGGCCAACATAGCGGCCGTTATCGAGTTTTTTGAGGCGCCAAATGCGTTTTTGTTTGGTGCCGTCTGAGTAAGTGAAGTCTTCATCCAAAACACCCTCATGGCCTTGCCATGTGCCTTGCATAGCTACGGTAAAGCGTTTGACCACCTGGCCTGAACGATCCGTAAAAATGCCATAAGCCTTTAAGGGGCCATTGAAATAAGTGGCTAAATCAAGGCTGGGTTTTTCATGGGCATAGTCTTGTACCTTGGGTGATGAGCACGCACTCAGCCAAGAAGCAACAAAGAGGGTAGCTAAGATTTTGATCATGATCATCTCGAATGCAAAAAACCCATCTGCAGCAACGCTGACAGATGGGTTTAAGTGGTTTTACCTAACGAATGTTAGATTAGAACTTGTAGCCAGCACCAACGGTGAAGCCTTTGGCTTTGTAATCTTTATTTTCGCCAACACGGCCGTAGTCCATGTAGTCGGCATTGATAGAGAATTGGCTGTCGATCATGTAGCGAACGCCAAGGCCATAAGCGGTAGATGTGGAGATTTCAGTGTCAGAGTCATTTGCCATTTTTGATTTAAGGCTGGTGCGTGCAACACCCAAGCGCAAATAGGCTTCTAAGCCATCAATGATTTCTACTTTGGGAGTAATAAATAAGCCAAGCACGTTGTTGAGCTTGGCTTTGGCTATGTCCACTGAAACATTAAGTGCTTTCGCGGTTACGTCAGATTCACCGATGCCAAAACCTACAATGCCTTCGAGGGCAAGGTTTTCAGTGAAATCATAACCCACTAGGCCGCGCAGTGATTTGGGTTTGGTTTCAATGCTTGCGCCAGCAGCTTCTGCATTGATAGTGGTAACACTGTAACCCACTTCACCATAAAACTGAGCGTGAGCAGCTAAAGAGGCTGCGAGCAATGCAGCAGCAGTAACGATTTTTTTCATTTGAGATGTCCTTTATTGATTGGGCCGACTTTGGCGTGAGCTGATTTTACAAGGCTCCAAGCTTCGTTTGTTTTTTTCTGTTGTTGAAATAAGACATTGCAAGCCACAATCTTGATGAGGAAATTGTCCGTAAATATCGCCACAGCCACATTCGTTTTATCTCTCAAGC
>JAUMCS010000079.1:0-2638 GCA_032122355.1 Burkholderiaceae bacterium | reverse complement strand
CTGATAATAAAGGCTTGTCAATTTGCAATCTTTGAACATACTCATACCATCATGACTGGCCGCACCCTTTACGACAAACTTTGGGATGACCATGTGGTTCATACCGAAGAAGACGGAACCGCCGTTTTATACATCGACCGCCATTTGGTGCATGAAGTCACCAGCCCGCAAGCGTTTGAAGGGCTGCGTTTGGCTCATCGCCCTGTTTGGCGTACTTCATCCATTGTGGCCACTGCCGACCACAACACCCCCACCACAGGCTGGGAGCATGGGCTTGATGGCATTACCGACCCCACATCGCGTCAGCAGGTGGTTACGCTTGATACCAATATCCGTAGTGTAGGGGCGGCCGCTTACTTTCCGTTTATGGATCACCGCCAAGGCATTGTGCATGTGATGGGCCCTGAGCAGGGCGCTACCCTGCCTGGCATGACTGTGGTGTGCGGCGATAGCCACACCAGTACCCACGGCGCATTTGGGGCACTGGCGCATGGCATTGGCACTTCTGAAGTCGAACACGTACTGGCCACCCAAACCCTACTGGCCAAAAAAGCCAAAAATATGCTGATCAAGGCCAATGGCACCTTGCCCGCAGGTTGCAGCGCCAAAGACTTGGCTTTGGCCATTATTGGCAAAATTGGCACCGCCGGCGGTACTGGCTACACCATTGAATTTGGCGGCACTGCCGTGCAAGCCCTGAGCATGGAAGGGCGCATGACCCTGTGCAATATGGCCATTGAAGCCGGCGCACGCGCGGGATTGGTGGCTGTGGATGATAAAACGCTGGCCTACTGCAAAGGCCGCCCCATGGCGCCCACCGGCGTAGAGTGGGAACAGGCGCAAACCTACTGGCGCACCCTACACTCGGATGCTAACGCCCACTGGGATGCCGTGGTGGAGCTGGATGCCCAAGCCATTGCCCCTCAAGTCACTTGGGGCACCAGCCCTGAAATGGTGCTGGGCATTGATGACCGCATACCCGACCCCGATAAAGAAAAAGACGATAGCAAACGCAATGCCATTGAATCAGCCCTGAAGTACATGGGTTTAACGCCGGGTCAGGCTATCAATCAAATTTTGGTTGATAAAGTATTTATTGGGTCATGCACCAATAGCCGCATTGAAGACTTACGCCAAGCCGCTGCCGTGGTGCGCCAAGTGGGCGGTAAAGTGGCCGCCAACATCAAACTCGCCATGGTGGTGCCTGGCTCGGGCCTGGTGAAGGCACAAGCCGAGGCCGAAGGCCTGCACGAAGTGTTTTTGGCCGCTGGGTTTGAATGGCGCCAACCCGGGTGCTCGATGTGCTTGGCCATGAATGCCGATAGGCTAGAGCCCGGTGAGCGTTGCGCTTCAACCAGCAACCGCAATTTTGAAGGCCGTCAAGGCGCCGGTGGGCGCACGCATTTGCTCAGCCCGGCCATGGCCGCTGCAGCAGCACTGGCCGGTCATTTTGTGGATATTCGGAGAATCAGTTAATGCAAGCCTTTACTATTCATCAGGGTTTGGCGGTACCCCTTAACCGCGAAAATATTGATACCGATGCCATTATTCCCAAGCAGTTTTTGAAGTCGATCAAGCGCTCGGGTTTTGGGCCTAATTTGTTTGATGAATGGCGCTACCTTGACCGAGGTGAGCCCGGGCAAGACCCCGCCATGCGCCAACCCAACCCCGATTTTATTTTGAACCAAGATCGCTATCAGGGCGCTTCAGTTTTGGTAACGGGTCGTAACTTTGGCTGTGGTTCATCGCGTGAGCATGCACCATGGGCGCTTGAGCAATACGGCTTTAGGGCGATTATTGCCCCCAGTTTTGCCGATATTTTCTTTAACAATTGCTTTAAAAATGGTTTGTTGCCCATCGTATTGCCCCCCACCGTGGTGGCGACACTGATGGATGAAATCGCCGCTTTTGCTGGCTACCGATTGGTGATTGACTTGCCTCGTCAGGTGGTGGTCAAGCCTGATGGCACCGAACATGCGTTTGATGTGCAGCCTTTCCGTAAGCAATGCTTAATCAATGGCTGGGATGATATTGGCTTAACCCTGCGCCATGCCGACAAAATCAAGGCTTTCGAAGCCGAGCGCCTTGCCCGTATGCCTTGGTTAGCCCAGCGTATGCTTTGATATAGATAGGAACCACTCCATGACACACAAAATAGCCGTATTGCCCGGCGATGGCATAGGAACTGAAATTGTGGCTGAGGCCGCTAAGGTGCTCAAAGCCCTTGAGCTCAACTTAGAAATGGAATGGGCCGATGTCGGCGGCGCTGCTTATGAAAGCAGCGGTCACCCCCTGCCACCCACTACCCTGGCTTTGGCACAAGCCGCGGATGCAGTGTTGTTTGGTGCTGTGGGTGATTGGAAGTACGACAAGCTGGAGCGGGCATTGCGCCCCGAACAAGCCATATTGGGCCTGCGCAAACAGCTCGGTTTATTTGCCAATTTGCGCCCGGCCTTGTGCTATTCCGAGCTAACCCATGCTTCTACCCTGCGGCCTGAAGTGATAGCTGGTTTGGATATTTTGATCATACGTGAACTCACCGGCGACATTTATTTTGGGCAACCCCGAGGCCGCCGCGTAGCCACGGATGGTTGGTTTCCTGGCACCGATGAAGCCTTTGACACCATGCGCTACAGCC
>JAUMCS010000078.1:7268-9333 GCA_032122355.1 Burkholderiaceae bacterium | reverse complement strand
CCACACGCATGGCCAGTGAAAGCAACTCTGCCACTTCTTCTTCAGCGGCTTCACGTTGCTCTAATTCGGGGGCTTCTTTGCGAGCGTAAATGACGCCACTATCGGGATTCTCGGGTACTTGGGCAAGAGTCACGGATTTACCTGGAGGCGCAGGTATCAGCTTTGCAATCGAATCGACATGGCCATAGGACATACCGAGCACTCGACCCACGTCACGCAAAGCCGCTTTAGCGGCCATCGTACCGAAAGTGGCAATTTGGCTCACCGCTTCCCGCCCATATTTGAGCTTCACATATTCAATCACCCGATCACGATTGCCCTGGCAAAAATCCACGTCAAAATCAGGCATAGAAACCCGATCGGGGTTTAAGAACCGCTCAAACAGCAATTGATAGCGCAAAGGATCAAGGTCTGTAATACCTAAGGCATAGGCCACCAATGAACCCGCCCCTGACCCCCGCCCAGGGCCAACCGGACACCCATTATTTTTGGCCCACTCAATAAAATCTGCAACGATTAAAAAATAGCCCGGAAAACCCATTTTGAGAATGGTTGCAATTTCAAACTCTAAACGCTCAACATAACGGGGGCGTTCCTGCTCACGTTTGGATTCATTGGGGTAGATATGAGCCAGTCTACGTTCAAGCCCTTGTAAAGATGATTGCCGGAAGAAATCCCCCATAGGCATAGGCGTACCATCAGCCAACATGGGTGTGGGGAAGTTAGGCAACTGCGGTTTACCCAGAACAAGGCTTAAGTTACAACGTTGAGCAATACGCTCTGTGTTGCTCAGTGCCTCGGGTAAATCAGCAAACAATGAGGCCATTTCCGCTTGAGTTTTGAGGTATTGTTCAGCCGTAAAGCGCTTAGTTCGTTTGGGGTTAGATAAAGTCTCCCCTTCAGCAATACAGACGCGCGCTTCATGAGCTTCAAAATCCTCGGGTTGAGCAAACTGAACAGGATGCGTTGCCACCACCGGCAAAGCCAAATCAACGGCCAATGGCACTACCGCTTGAATATAAGCCTCTTGGTGAGCCAATCCTGCGCGCTGCACCTCTATATAAAATCGACCTGAAAACAGCCCAGTCAAGCGTTGTGCTATCTGTTTAGCTCGTGCCTGATCCCCAGCGCTAATTGCCATACCTATGGCACCATTTTCGGCACCTGATAAGGCAATTAAGCCATCACCCCAGTTTTCTAACCATTCCCACTTCACCCAGGCTTGCTGACGATGAATATTGGCCGTCCAAGCGTTGGCCAAAAGTTGGCACAAATGGTGATAGCCTAGTTCGTTTTGTGCAAGCAAAAGCAATCGACTGGGCTGTTTATCATTGGCAGAGAGCGGCTCAAGCCAAACATCAGCACCGATAATGGGCTTAATCCCACGACTGCGGCAAGCTTGGTAAAACTTGATGGCTCCAAAAAGATTCGAAAAATCCGTTAGCGCTAATGCGGGTTGTGAGTCTGCGCGTGCGGCGTCAACCGCATCGTCGATGCGTAAAATTCCATCGATGATGGAAAATTCAGAGTGAGTGCGTAAATGTATGAAAGACATCCCGACATAATATCAAGGATGCCGTGAAGAATAACTAACCCTGTCGCAAGGTTTGTATCGCAGGCGTTTGTAGTACGCCCCGCAGCCCCCACCAACCGGCAGCCCAAGCCAATGCAGCGCTGATCAATGTGCCGGCTATCACCACCCAGCCCACGGGATTCCACTCAAATTCAAAAACAAAATGTGCCAAGCTCCAAGCCAACAAAAGCGCCAAAATACTAGATTGAAGACCGGCCAGAGCCCCCATCAGCCAAAGCTCGGTCAATTGCATACGATTGAGTAAACGATTGCTGGCACCGATGGCACGCATCACAGCATAGTCTCTCAGACGTGTTTGACGCGTCATACTCACGGACACCAAAAGCACCAATAAGCCCGCAACCAATGCAAAAACAAATAAAAACTCCACTGCCATAATTACTTGGGTCAATACATTTTGCACCTGAGACAAGGTTTGCGACACATCGACATTGGTCACATTAGGAAACTCACGCAACAATCGACGGTCTA
>JAUMCS010000078.1:0-7224 GCA_032122355.1 Burkholderiaceae bacterium | reverse complement strand
CCTTCGGGTCAGAAGGTGCCTGAAAAGCGCTGATAAAAGTAATAGGCACATTTGGCATGACCGCCACCGGATAAATCATGAAAAAGTTCACCCGCAGCGAAGCCCAATCTAATTTGCGTATACTGGTGATGCGTCCTTCGTGCAAATAACCTGCCATATCAAACTGCAAGCGGTCGCCTAATTTCAGATTCAGGGTTTTCGCTATACCCTCTTCGACACTAATGGCACCAGCCTCTTGTACTTGCCATTGACCAGCCACCACGACATTATGACGTGGCAACGCATCGGTATAACTCAAATTAAATTCACGCTCAACCAAGCGCTGCGCGCGCTCCTCCGTAAATTGCTCTGCCTTTACCAAACGATCATTCACAGCAACTAAGCGTCCTCGAACCATGGGGAACCAGTCATAACCCACCACATCGGCTTGCCTAAGCAGTTGTTGAAAAGCCTCGGATTGATCGGGTTGGATATTAATCACGAAACGGTTGGGCGCATCTGGGGGAGATGCACTATGCCAGCTATTGATCAAATCGATACGCAATAAAATCAGTAATATCAAGGCCATCAAGCCCACCGATACAGCACTTACTTGCAACATAGCTAAACGGGGGCGTGCAATCCACTGCCTAAGCGCTAAAGTGAGAAACGAAGGAATATGAGCATAAAAAACACACTGAGCAAGCCATGATAGGCTGCGCTTCAAAATCCATATCACCAGAGCAGTAATGAGTGCAAACGCACCCAGAGCGGCGGCAAAACCACCAGCCACAAGGAGTCCCAAAAACCAATCATTTGCAACAAATAACAAAAGCGCAATGAAACTCAATGCTCCCAATAACCATGCGCCAAGCGAAGCCATACGCAATCCAACAACTTGTCGTCGTATCACATGCAAAGCCGGTACTTGCGCTAGTTGCAGCACCGGAGGCAAGGCAAAGCCCACTACCAGTACCATACCAGCTCCCAGTCCAACCCCGACAGGCCACCATGAGGTTGCAGGGATTGTGCCTCCCAGCAAAGAGCCTAGCATCCTTATGAAAAAAAAATGTAAACCAAACCCTAAAGCCACACCCAGTAGACTGGCAAACAAGCCCACCAAAGCCAACTCTAAGCCATAGGCCCAAGCCATTTGACGCTGAGAAACCCCGAGTACACGCAAAATAGCACATTCATCTAAATGTCGCTGACTAAAATCATAGGCAGCCATAGCTAATGCCACTGCTGCAAGCAACGCAGATAACAAGGCCACCAAACGTAAAAATTTTTCAGCGCGTCCTATTGTTTGACTCATCTCTGGGCGACCGGTTTCCAAGGTATCTAACCGCATTCCTCGAAGGTTATCGGTCTGAATTTGGCCCTCTACCCATCGTTGAAAAGCGATGGCAGCAAGTGACAAGCTTGCGCCTGATAGCGCCTGTTGGTCTTTGGCAGCCACGCACAGGCGATAGCTCACACGACTAGCTGGCTGTATCAACCCTGTTGCAGGCAAATCAGCTATTGCGACCATCACTCTGGGTGCAAAAACCATAAAACCTGCACCACGGTCAGGTTCTGCCTCAATGATGCCGTCAATACGCAACCGCGCATCGCCCAACCATAAGTCATTACCCAATTGCAGGTTCAAACTATCTAACAATGAGCGATCTACCCATACGACACCCGCCGCGGGGCCGTGTACTAATGCAGCGGAAGAATGACTCATACCGTGGCCCTGCACCTGCATGTTTCCCATTAAGGGATACGTTTCATCCACCCCTTTAATAGAGACCAAACGAGTGTCCCCACCAAGATTTTCTGGCGCTCGAGCCATGCTTGGGAAAACGATGTTTTCAGAATAGGCCAGGCCCAAACTCTGAGCTTTCTGAATAAAAGCCAGCGGCACCGGATGATCCGAGACCACCACCACCTCACCGCCTAACAACTGGTGGGCATCGCGTTGTAAGCCAGCTTGTATACGATCAGCAAAAAAAGCCACGCACGACAACACACCCACAGCCAAAACCAAAGCAACAGCCAGTAACCGCAATTCGCCTGCTCTGATATCACGCCATGTTCGACGCAGAACCTGACCACAGAGCTGACAAATGAAAGCTACTGCCGTTACTTTAACCATGCTGGATATCGATTTTTTCATATTGCGCCATCGCTTGTCCCATGCGGACGCCGGCCGTAGCACACCAATGCGGCGCAAACTGCAGAATATGGCCCGACTTATTTGGCCATACAAGCACTACCGTTGAACCGAGTAAAAATTTACCCATCTCTTGTCCTTGAGCGAATTCAATCCGTTCGCGATCATAAGCCCACTCTCGTACATTTTGAGGGCGCTCAGTATTCACAATGCCGTGCCAAACCGTTGCCATACTACCCACAATGGCAGCCCCCACGAGTACTATCACAAATGGGCCAAACTCACCTTCAAACTCACAAACCAAACGTTCATTTCGTGCAAACAACCCCGGCACATACTGAGCAGTACAAGGGTTAACCGAAAACAAATCGCCTGGCACGTGAATCATACGCAACAACCGACCCGCACAAGGCATGTGTATACGATGGTAGTCACGCGGACTCAAGTATAGAGTTGCAAAGTAGCCATCAAGGTATTGCTCTGCCATTGACGCGTCGCCACCTAGTAGTGCCTGTGTGGTGTAGTGGTGGCCTTTGGCTTGGAAAAGATGCTCCCCATTGATAGCGCCAAATTGACTGATAGCTCCATCAACCGGACAAAGCCATTGCGCTAGCGCGAGTGGCCGCACATCAGGGCGTAAATGACGGGTAAAAAAGGCATTGAAACTTGCATAAGCGGTGATATCGGGCTGAGCGGCCTCAGACATATCTACACCATAACGACGAACAAACCAGCGAATAATGGCCGCAGTTCCTCTTCCACCATGCCACCGAGCCACCCAACCAGAAAATCGATTCAGCGCACGATGCGGATAAGCGTACTGTAGCCAGATCATAAAGCGCGAAAACATGGGCCTATCAACGCAATACAGCTGCACTGTGTAATGCACGCACCATGCTAGTGCCAACGGCGGCACCAAAGCGTTTTGCCAGACGTTCAGCGACATTTTCATGGGGCGTATAGTCCACTAACTCAGGTGCTTCAATCAACTCACGGGACACATAATCGGCATTTCCCAACCCGTCTACTAACCCCATCGAAACTGCTTCTTCTCCGTTCCAAAATAAGCCAGAAAAAGTGTTCTCGGTGATTTTCAGTCGATCTCCACGCCCCGCCTTCACAACAGCAATAAATTGAGCATGAATTTGATCAATTAAAGCCTGCGCATAGGCACGTTCTTTTTCATTTTGTTTTGAAAAAGGATCAAGCATTCCCTTATTCTCGCCAGCCGTTATTAAACGTCGCTCTATCCCCAACTTCTCCATGGTTCCTGTAAAGCCGAACCCATCCATGAGCACACCAATCGAACCAACCAAGCTGGCTTTATCGACATATATTTCATCGGCGGCTACAGCAATGTAGTAAGCACCTGAAGCGCAAATTTCCTCAACAACGGCATAAGTTTTCTTTTTATGTAAAGCCTTAAGGCGGCGTATTTCATCATTGACCATACCTGCCTGAACAGGGCTTCCGCCGGGGCTGTTAATGCGTAGCATCACGGCAACAGAGGTGGGCGATTCATAAGCATCTTTTAATGCAGATATCAAGGCCCTAGCACTGGCCTCGGTATCCAGGGCAATTTCACCATTAATTTCAACGACTGCGGTATGCGGGCCGGTAGGAACATTGCTCATGCCATGATGGGGCGAAAACACCCAAGCCAAGACAAGTACCGTTAGAAGCGTAGCCAATCGAAGAATGAGCTTGGAACGGCGTTCTTTGCGTCGGTCTTGCAATAACTCCGCCATCATCAGTTCAAGCACCTGTCGGCTTGAATCTGTTTGACTTAATTTAGGTTGGTTTGACTCAATTGTATCCATCGTTATCTATAGGTTGCTAAACGTAAAACCCTCAAGCATACCTGCAAAAAGCCCGCAAACTATTTTCCAGCCTTCGACAAATAATTCCAAAGCCCTTGTACAGCCGGTTTAGTAGGTTTGCTGGAAGAACTCAATTCACGATAGATTCGAATTTCCATGGTTAGGCGATACATATTCTCAGGTGCTGCCTCAACCAGACGGCCACTACGCAAATCTCGTTGTACCGAGCCAAGAGGTAAGAAAGTGACACCGTGGCCTTCTATCGCCATCGCTTTCAATCCTTCCGCCATATCGGTTTCATAGACAGGATCTAATAAAGTGGTTTGCGATGAATTTTTCAAAATCAAATCCACCATACGCGCTAGGTAGGCACCAGGCGCGTAATTTAAAAAGGGAATGCGCTGACGCGGAGCGCCCGGCAGCGTAAATAAAGCCCGACCTTCAGCATCAGCACAACTGAAAGGTGCCAAGGTTTCACGACCCAGCACTAGCATTTCATAGCGGTCGGAATTTAGCTGTAAGGGCTGAGAGGGATGATGATAGGCCATCAGTACATCGCATCCCCCTTCTGTCAAACGCAACGCTGCATCATGGACATTCAAGGCGGTCAAGCGGCTTTTGAAATTTTTAAGCTTTTCTCGCAAACTCATGACCCAATGGGGAAAAAAAGTGATGGCTAATGTATGCGGCACAGCAAACTCCACCACATCATGCGAAGCACCTTGATGACTTCGAACCAAATACCGCGAGCTCTGAACATTGCCCAAAATTTCCAGCGCCTGAGTGCGCATCAACTCCCCGGCGGGCGTCAGGCGTGTGGGATAGCAAGATCGGTCAACCAAATCCACGCCAGCCCAAGCCTCAAGGGACTGAATCCGACGCGAAAAAGCCGACTGTGTGACATGGCGCAACTGGGCCGAGCGCGAAAAGCTACCTGTCTCAGCCAAGCTGACAAAATCTTCCAACCACTTCGTTTCCATGTCATGACCCTCTATCAATCTTATTGTGGCAAAGCTAGTTTAAATTGGCTATTGATATCCAGCACTGTGTTGTAAAGCCCACATATGCGCATATTTTCCTTGCAATTCCAATAACTCAGCATGCGTACCTCGTTCAACTATTTGCCCTTCGTGTAGTACCAGTATTTCATGCGCATCTATCACGGTAGATAAACGATGCGCAATCACTAGCACTGTTTTGCCTTCAGCTGCACTTCTGAGCTCGGCCTGTATAGCACGCTCATTGGCTGAATCTAAGGCAGATGTAGCCTCATCGAACACCAAAATGGGCGGGTTTTTTAGTAAAGTACGGGCAATAGCCACACGCTGCTTTTCACCTCCTGAAAGTTTTAACCCCCGTTCACCGACAGGCGTGTCATAGCCTTGGGGGCAACCAATGATGAAATCGTGAATATGCGCTGCGCGTGCTGCTTGCTCAACCTCAGCACGGGTTGCATCGGTTCGACCATAAGCAATATTGTAAGCAATGCTGTCATTAAACAGTACGGTATCTTGAGGCACGATACCAATTGCACGTCGCAAGCTAGCTTGAGTGACATGTCGAATATCCTGACCGTCGATAGTAATACGTCCTCCACTAGAGCCATCCACGTCATAGAAACGAAACAATAAACGCACTAGAGTGCTCTTCCCTGCCCCAGAAGATCCCACTACTGCCACTATTCTCCCAGGGGGGATTTCAAAGGTGATACCCCTAAGAACCGAGCGCAGCTCCGATGTACCCGCAGGGGTCTGATGCTCATAAGCAAAATGTACACTCTCAAAACGCACACGAGCTTGCTTCAATTGCAAATCGGGCGCATGCAACGCATCGGCTACTTCACGGTTTTTCTCAAGCAAGGCAAACATTTTGTCTAAGTCCGTCAGAGCTTGTTTGATTTCACGGTACAACACGCCCAAAAAGTTGAGTGGAATATATAGCTGAATCATAAAAGCATTGATCATCACCAAATCACCCACACTCAAGTGGCCGTTCACCACCCCTTGAGTTGCCCGCCACAGAATGGCTATGAGCGCTAAGGCAATAATCATTTGCTGCCCTGTATTCAAGATAGAAAGGGTGGTTTGGCTTTTCAAACCAGCTAATCGAAGCCGTTCGAGGCTTTCATCGTAACGCTGCGCTTCAAAAACCTCGTTATTGAAATACTTCACGGTTTCATAATTCAAGAGTGAATCAATCGCACGCGTATGCGCGTGAGTATCCATTTCATTCATTTCACGCCTAAATTGAGTTCGCCACTGAGTAATCTTTACGGTAAAGAAAATATACACGCATAGGGCAATGAGTGTAATCAGAGCAAACAGGGTATCAAACTGCCAGGCCAGCAGCCCCAAAACCAAGGTAATTTCAATCGCAGTGGGTAATATGCTGTAGAGGGAGTAAGAAACCAAGGTTCTCACAGCTCGAGTTCCGCGCTCAATATCTCGGGTCATGCCACCGGTTTGACGCTCAAGGTGAAAGCGCAAATTCAGTGCATGAAGATGGTTGAATACTTGCAAACTCAAACTGCGAGCGGTACCCTCAGTGGCCTTGGCAAAAATCAGCTCACGCAACTCGCTGAAAAGCGAAGTGCTTAGCCTTAATCCACCGTAAGCCAATAATAAACCTAAAGGCACGACCAACAAAGCAGTTGCCATCTGCGGCTGAGGGGCGAAGCCATCCACCAATTCTTTCAGGACTATAGGCACCCCTACATTGGATAATTTAGCCAAGAGCATAAAAAGCAACGCTGAGGCCACACGCCAACGGTACTGCCAAAAATAGGGTAGAAACCGACGCAATATGGCTTTATGCGATGAAGTACTGTTTAGTGTTGAAGCAGAATCAGGTCGCGAAGGCGAATGAGAAGCAGGTGAATGGAATGAATGATGTGAACGCATATAAGCAGTAGAGGACTAACTAATGCACTATTTTCTGACACATTCAGCAAAAAGTTTATGCTCACAATTAATTTAGCTTGTTTCTAGGCTAAAATGCATTTTGCTGTAGGCCAGGTAGCTCAGTCGGTAGAGCAGCGGACTGAAAATCCGCGTGTCGGCGGTTCGATTCCGCCCCTGGCCACCAATCTCATTCCTGAATCCGTGACCTCAAATCCCCCTGCCTGCCTTTCGACCCGAATATCCCAACTCCGATCCAAGATTCTCGTGAATCGACCCAAACAAACCACGCGCACGGCCCAGCGAGCCGGCGCTCGTGCAGTTTGGCGCGACTATTCACGGATTTGATCGAATTTTGTCGACAGCCCCCCCA
>JAUMCS010000077.1:0-6056 GCA_032122355.1 Burkholderiaceae bacterium | reverse complement strand
CTGGTTGATGCTGCCACTGCAGTGATCCAGGACTTGCGCAATGTGGGTCTTTTCTGCCGCTTGGACGACAATCTCAAGGGTCGCCAAAACCGGATTTTCAGCGTCATGGCTAATAGACAGCGATTCTGCAATGGTCATATCCAAAACACCGGTGTCAGACATGATGGTGGCTTGTTCCAAATAGGACTGAAGCTCCCTGACGTTGCCTCGCCAAGGTCTTTTGAGCAGGTCGCGCAAAAAATTTTCGGAGACAGCCAAAGCGCGAGACTGCTCCAGCCTGATCTTTCCCAGAATTTTTTCAGTCAACCACAAAATATCTTCAGGTCGCTCCCTCAAGGGAGGCAAATCAATCCGTATCACCGCCAATCGGTAAAAAAAATCTTCTCGAAATCTGCCGGCTTGCATTTCGGCAACTAAATTACGATTGGTTGCCGAGATTAAGCGGAACTCACTGCGTGTGATGGATTCAGAGCCCAAGCGGGAAAAGGTTTTTTCTTGCAAAGCACGCAGCAACTTAGCTTGCATGGCAAGTGGCAACTCTCCCACTTCGTCTAAAAATAAGGTGCCGTTGTTGGCGCGCTCCAAATAGCCATGATGTACTTTGTGGGCTCCTGAAAATGCGCCTTTTTCATATCCGAAAAATTCGGATTCCATCAAGTTTTCGGGAATAGCTGCACAGTTAACCGCAATGAATTTTCCCGTTTGACTGCGAGCATCTTGACTGAACAAATATTGTGCAACTACTTCTTTGCCTACACCGGTTTCCCCGCTGATCAACAGGGCAACACGTTGCTGTGCAATCTTTTTGACAAGCTTCTCCACAGAGCGCATGACAGGCGACACACCAAGTGGCGCATCCTCAAATCGAACAAACGTTAAGGGGATACTCTTTTTGATGAAGTCAATCAGGCGCTCGATATCGAAAGGTTTGGTCAAGTACTCACGGGCACCATGTTTCGTGGCCGTGATCGCATCTTCAATGCTGGAATGGGCCGTTAGAAAGAACCAGGGTATGGAACGCGCCAACACAGGTAATTCTGCAAACCACTTGGTTGTTACGCCATCAGGTAAGCGCACATCACTGATGACGGCCGAAAAATTCAACAGGTCCGTTGCCTTGGCCGCCTTGAGGCTTTTGCACCAGAAAACGATATAGCCTTCGATTTCAAGGCGTTGGGCGAGAGACTCACCCATGATGAGGTCGTCTTCAATCAACAAGAGTTGGTTCATGGGTTTCTCGGTTGGGAATTTCAAAAATGAGCTGTGTATGATCTTCTACCGATAAATTTAAGACCAGTGAGCCATTACATTTAATAGCGATTTGATGGCACACCCAAAGCCCAAATCCGTGAGGATCATCCTCGGACTCCGTAGCAATAGCTGCCTCAAGATGCTCCTGAGTTAGACGCCGCCCAGTGTTCGAAACCTTAAAACGAACAATATGGACATCCGAATACAAATCAGCCAACACAAGCCCATCTTCGTGCGAAGCCTTAATTGCATTGAGTATCAGATTAAGCATGACCTGTCGCATGGAGGCCGCTGCAACCTTCAGCGGTTGTTGCGTGTCGTGTTCCATGTGGACTTGCACTTTGAAGCGGTTTGCGGTCGGTTGAACCAAGGTCATCATGTCCGATAGGTCTTCTATGACAAGAGGGCGATTTTCTATGCGTGCCTGAGGGATCAGCGCATTGACTGTTGAGCTAATTTGGTGGAGACCTCGTTCAATTAACTCGATAGTTTGTTTCCGTATATCTACTGAAGAACCATGCAAGCGGAGCGTTTGTGTAGCAGTCAACAAGCCTGCGAGGGGATTATTGATCTCATGGGCCACCACGGCAGTGATGCGTCCCACCGCAGCCAACCTTTGAGAGGAAAAGGCGCGTGCCTGCGCTTTATGGCGTATTTCCGTTTCATTCAACAACTGCAGAACAGCTTGGCCAATCTTGGCCAGTTCGGGGTTGGCATTGCAAGGGATGAGTTTGCGCAGCGTGTTGGGTGGATGCTTGCCAATTTGCTCGATGACATGAACCAACTCCGCCACAGGACTGGCTATTTTCCGACCGAAATACCAGCCGACAGGTAACAAAAAAAATGCTGTTAGTGCAGCACCAAGCAAAGCAGATCGCAGCAAATTCAACCAGGCGGGAACAAAAACAGCGGTGTCAACTTCTATGTACACATAACCAAGAATTTGCCCATCTTCACTTCGGATGGGCTCGGTCACGATCATGCCGTGCTGGGGTTCATAAATGCTGATGCGGTTATTGACCTGGACTGTTTCCGGCACGTTCATGCTGTACTGGATGGTTCCCAGAATCTTTTGGCCAATGGCGTGACTCGTCGGATTGGATGAGGCAAAGACATAACCGGCACTGTCAAGGACGACAGCATGTGCCAGATCATCGTCAGCCCCAGGCAAAAGGGCGTTTGTACCCCGCAAGAGGGTAAAAGTGCGCCAGATATCCTCAGTGGCGATCAATGAGCGCGACTGTGAAACGATTAGTGAAGAGGCGCGGTTGATGCGCTCGATGGTCTCTCGCTCAGCCGTGTTGAGAATCACCTTGGCCAGTAACGCCGTGACCAGCATGGTAGTCACCAATACCGCGAGCGATAAGCCCAACGGAATTTGCAAGCGGTAAGGCAGTCGGTTCAGCATTTTTAGATACTGCGGGAGAGTTTGCGAATCGATTCAAAAAGAGAGGGCTCGCCCGTGGTGAACCCCGACAAATTCAAGGCTTTGAGCAACTCCTGCCCTTTAGCGTTCAGACGCATGTTTGACAGCGCGCGACGCAAAGCAGGTGTGGCGGGGTGATTGGTATTTTTCAATGTCACAATGGGAGGAAATCCAAACGGTTCAGACTTCCAGGTAATTCGGGTTTGATCGACGGCTTTAAGGCCCTGAGTCTTCATCGTTTCCCAAACATATCCATCAATAGCGCCGGCATCGGCTAGGCCTGCGGCCACTGCATCGGCCACATTGCGATGACCGTAAGTGAAGAAGGTGCGCCTTAACTTTCGGTGATCAATGCCTGCCCTGGCCATTTGCGCGCGCGCGACCAGCCAGCCAGAGTTGGACAAAGGATCAGAGTAGGCCAGCACTTTTCCTTCAAGATTTGCCCAGCCGCCAATCACGCCAGACTGACGTAGTGAACTGATCAAGTACGCTTGGTAGGTGGACTGTCCTTGATAAAGGGGCACGCTCAGAAGATCGAGTCGGGCCTGCATGAGGACATAGGGGTAACCACAAATCCAGGCGGCATTGACCTGACCGCCCATCAAAAGATCCAGAAGGGATTGATAAGAGTCCCTGACGACAAAGCTCACAGGGTGCTCAGTTTGGTCGCTCAAGTATTTGCCCCACCGCGACAAAAAGGAAAATTGGTCCGTCAATATCACCGGCGTCAAACCAATTTTGAGGGGTTCAGCGCCAGGTTTTGCCCACGCAGTCTTGGTTGCAAGAGCCGTTAAGGCAGCGCTGGTGATCAAGATTTCTCGCCGTGTCGGCATGGTGTGTCACCTCTTCATGTTACGATAATGCTACCACGCTTCGGCATAAATGTTACCAAAACGAAACACTCTAATAGGGTAAATCCCGGTTATTGAGCCGTTTTACCGGTTGAAAGACCCTCTGGAAGAGCGTCTGAGTGCTGGCACGCAATGTGCTGACGATGTAGCGTTCATTCAAACAATTCAAGGAGACGCCATGTCAGTGACGAAGCAACAAGCCCAGGAAACTCAAATCATTGAGGGTGCAGTGCGCACGCACGACCCCTCTGGTCGTCGACAGTTCTTTGTATCTGCAGGCGCTTTTGGCGCAGCGTTGGCGGCACCTGTAGCAATGGCACAGACAGCTGCATCAGCACCTTCTCCTGCTCCTGCAGCTGCAAGGAAAGCACTGCTCAAGGACGACTCCCGTTTACTCAATATTGGGGCTACCGTGCGCAGCGGTAATTATTGGAATTTTTCAACTTTCATCACGCCTGTTGAAGAGTTCTACGTGCGTAACCACTATCCAACCCCCATGGTTGAACAAAGGCCTGTACTGGACCCTCGAAATTGGAAAATGAAAATTCATGGCAATGCCATTGATCGTCCAATTGAAATCACTTATGACGACTTGGTGAAAATGCCATCGCGCACGATCATTGCAACGATGGAGTGCCATGGCAATGGTCGCTCGTTATTTTGGGAGCAGCAGGGTCAAACGCAAGTGGCTGGTGGTAACTGGGTGCTTGGAGCCGTCGGACAAGCCGAGTGGCAGTATGTGCCGCTGAGTCATATTTTTGGATTGGTAGGACTCAAAAAAGATGCAAAATCCGCGCTGTTTTGGTCAGGGGTCGATGGCAACGACATGGGGCGCCCAATGCCGGTATCCGAATTGATTGCCCGTGGAGATGACATCGGCATTTGTTTCAAAATGAATGGCAATGATTTGCTGCCCGATCATGGTGCTCCCGTACGCTTGATCGTGCCTGGCTGGGGTGGTACGGCCTCAATCAAATGGCTGACCGAGATGCGCGTTGATTCACATCAGCATTGGGTTCGATTGAACACTAAGGGTGAAGCCTATATTGGGCCAGACTTTCAGGCACCTGCAGTTGGTCCAACCGATGAATTCATAGGAGGAATCACGCCGGCTGACGTGAAGGGGCCTATGGTGACATGGATGCCTATCAAATCCGTGATTACCGTACCGCTGGTTTTGGATAAGTCTCCCTCCATCCCGGCCAATTACCCTCTCAAAAGGGGTGAGCTGCCAAAGTTGCCCGTAGGACGTCAATTGGTTCGAGGCTACGCGTGGGCGCCACAGCATGGTATTAGGGCAGTTGAATATCGGGTGGATGGTGGCGCTTGGCAGCGTGCGCATATTAAAGGTCCCAACCTGGGGCGTTATACCTGGGTGCGTTTTGACTTCATGTGGGATGCGCCCCGCGGAAATCATGTGATCGAAACACGTGGTATTGATACCGCTGGAAACATGCAGCCTGAGACCGTGCCCATGAACATTTTGGGCATGGCCAATGGCGCGATTGCGAAGTTCAAAATCCAAGTGGTCTAAGGTGAAGTTAGAAGCATGATTGTTATCAGTAAAAGTTTGAAAAGTGTGCATGTCGTTACTAAAGCCATTCTGATGTTTGGCTTTAGTAGCTACAGTGCCATTGCTCAACCTGGAAATGTCCCTGCTGGAAGTAGTGCTCAGGTCGTTAGCGGCGAAAAGCTCTACCAGCAATATTGTTCAACTTGTCACGGAGTTAAAGGGAGAGATGCAACGGTTTTTCCAAGACCAATTTGGGGGGACCGTGCGGACTTAGCAAAATTTGCAACAACTCGGGGATTGTTTGAATACTTGCAAATGTTGATGCCGTTTGATGACCCTAGCAAAATCAACGATGAACAAAAAACGTCCATTGTTGCTTTCATGGCGGTCATGCATGGGTCTCTAAAACCAGAGGAGTCACAACCCCATGGTGGCAATGCTGTCTCTTTGAAGTGATTGACCCCTAAGCATCGTGAATACTTCAATGTATTGACGATGCCTTTTTTCTCTAGACAATTAGCTTGTTGTTTCGATGCCTGGTATAGGGGATGAGAGGTATAGCGGTGTCAATGGGCCCAACGCCCATCCACTCTACAAGCACCTCAAAGCCGCTGCACCTGGATTCCTTGGCACCGAGGCAATCAAATGGAACTTCACCAAGATCTTGGTCAATCGGGAGGGCGAAGTCGTCTATCGGTTCGGATCCGCCGATGGCGTCGCTAAAATAGGCCTCCGAGTTCGTCGGTGGCTCGAGAGTGTGTAACGCCTCGATTAAGGCCATCACGGAGCCTGTTATCTAGAGGGCAAATATTGAGTAGCATGGCAGCAGAGTCAAACCAATGTACATCCCAGACCACTTCTCAATCGCTAGCCAAGAGGCCGTTTACAGGATCATCCAGCAACACCCCCTGGGTGTTCTGGTCACCTCAACTGCTGAGGGCCTTGATGCAAACCACATCCCATTTGAACTCGATGTCAATCAACGGCTTCTTACAGGGCATGTGGCGCGAGCCAA
>JAUMCS010000076.1:0-12731 GCA_032122355.1 Burkholderiaceae bacterium | reverse complement strand
AGGGCTGCACCATTATAAAATGAAAGACAAAGAATTCATGAATAAAATTGCCGAATGAAATCCATTGCTCTTTTCCTTTTACAATACCTAGAAGACTTAAAATAACGGTGAGCATCATGAATAATAATTCAACAATAATGGTTATCAATAAGAATAGCAATGGTACGAAAATTTTCTTCTTTACTATTTTTCTAAATAGCGCTTCGCCAAAAATTCCAGCCAGCACAATTTCAAAAAAATTGTCCATTTAAATCCCCATATGGAAAAGCACCCCTTGTGCACACAAACTAACAAGGGATGCTATCGCATTGCATTATCGACGATGCAAGCCAAATGATGTTTGGCCTAGAGCAAACCCATTACCGCGAATAACTGCCTGAGTCGCGATAGGTGCAGTCCATTGACTTCTAAAGGTGGTGTAGCCAGCTCCACGTAACATAGCATTACTAAATCCTCCGCTCACAAATCCACCAGCAGCCGAAAGCCCAGCATTACGCCAACTCCAATTGTTTGAAAAGCTGTTTACAGTGGTTCGATTCCAGCCATTCCATGAATTGAACGCAGTTTGTGCGCCATAAAATCCAAGGCCAACTGCTGCCCCGCCAAAGCCAAAAGCCCCCTCCGTCTCCTTCATCTCCTGCGAAGACAATGCCGCCAATTGCATCGGCATCGCATCCTGCTCAAACAGCTTCTGCGTATCCGCAGCGGTAAACTGCAGCAGTGGCACGGCCACTGTTTCATTTGCCAAGACAGGAACTGCCATACTGGCACTGAGCACACCTGCTACAACTGTCAATTTCAACTTCATATCAATACTCCTGTGAACACTTGCAGAGCAAAATACAACCGCTACAGACTTTAAAAAGTTCGCAGCCAATTGAGCCTCAGGTCTGCCCCGTTGGAGCCTGAAACATTCGATTTGAAGGTGAGGTTAAGCGTGCTCCCCTTCGATATGCCGTAACCCACGCCCAGCAATAAATCGCTGCTGGTGCGCCTGAAGCCTTGTGATTGCCCATCCCATTTATCCGCTTGGCGGTTTGTCCATTGCATGCCCGTGGTCAACGTGACGCGGTCGTTTACTGCAAAGGCAATGCTGGGGTTGAGCAGAAACAGATTGCCAGGCTTGTAGGTTTTGTCGCCGTCTTGGCGGCTTTGGTTGAAGCGATAAGCGGTGGTGAGTGAGAACACCACGGGGTCTATGGCTTTGTAGGTGGTGATACCCACCAAGGCGGATTTGAAGGAACTGCTGCTTTTTTCGTGTTTCTCGCGCAGAGCGATTTCCGCAAAGCTCAGCACAGCGGGCGTGTCGTCGTCTTTCTTGAACTGGTAGTTGATGCCTGCCCACGCATCGGCAAAGCGGTTTTCGCTGTGACTGCTAATGCCCGAAACATCACTGTTGCGACTGCTGCTGTGCAGGTATGAGGTACGGGCGAAGATTTCGGCCTTGCCAGTTAGGCCGTAGCGCAAGCCCAAAGTTCCAACCAGTGAGTCGCTGTTGCTACGGCTCTCGCCAATCAGGGCGGGCAAAGTAACAAACGAAGTAGCTCCTGTTTGTATGGTGATAGGGTCGCCTATAGATACGCCATGGCGGTCGCTGTTAGCATAGGCAACCGACACATCGAGTTTGACCTTGCCCTTGTCGGTGATCAAGTCTTCCACCGTCAGCGGCAAATCAGCGCGTACATGAAAGGAAATTATTGTCGAAATTAAAAATACCGTTACTGCTTTAATTTTCAACATAATGGTTTTCGTTGATATGTCAAGTTTTTGTGCAGCAGACTTTATCACAAATCGGTTTGACATGCTTGTTTTAGTCATATCAGCCCATACTGCGCGATACACAGGCATTAGGCAAGATAGGAGCCAGTAGGGATATGCGACAATCAAGGTTTTTAGCCATCAATGGGTGCCGCACACTATGGATCTTGTTTTACTTTTTAAAGCAGCCCTGATGGGCATTGTAGAGGGCCTTACAGAATTTTTACCTATTTCCTCGACGGGGCATTTGATTCTGGCTGGCGCCTTTCTCAACTTTACCGGAGAAACAGCCAAGGTATTTGAAATTGCCATTCAAACCGGCGCCATGCTCGCCGTTTGCTGGGAATATCGCCGCCGACTTATCGCAACGGTACAAGGCATTAGAGATGAATCCACTGCACAGCGTTTTGTACTGAATGTACTGATCGCCTTTTTACCGGCTGTAGTAGCCGGTTTGCTACTGGGCAAAACCATCAAAGCGGCTTTGTTTTACCCGGGGCCTGTGGCCATAGCACTGATTATCGGGGGCATCATTATTTTGTTCGTTGAGCGCTGGCACGCACGCCGGACCCAAAGCCAAAGCCCCTATATCGAACGCATTAACAGTGTGGATGATATGCGCGCCGGTGATGCGCTTCGAGTGGGCCTATTACAATGCTTAGCACTCATACCCGGCACCAGCCGCTCAGGCGCTACCATCATAGGTGCGATGGTGCTGGGCTTTTCGCGTAAAGCTGCCACTGAATTCAGCTTCTTTTTAGGCATACCCACTCTCATGGGCGCGGGAGCCTATTCCCTGTGGAAAGATCGCCACCTACTTCATGCATCCGATTGGCCGCTGTTTGCCATAGGTACTGTGATGGCCTTTATCAGCGCACTGATCTGCATACGCTGGCTTATTCGGTATGTATCTAGCCATAATTTTGTTATTTTTGCTTGGTACCGCATTATCTTTGGCGCGCTGATTTTGGGTGTACTCTACAGCGGATGGCCCTCGGTACTGTAGCCAATATAGGCACTATCGTTTGCGAAACACCAAATCCCAAACCCCATGGCCCAACGCCAACCCGCGCTTTTCAAATTTTGTCATGGGCCTATAATCGGGTTTGGGCGCATACCCATCGGCTGTATTTTGTAAAGTGGGCTCGGCACTCAGTACAGCCAACATCTGCTCCGCATAAGGCTGCCAATCGGTTGCGCAATGCAAAAGCCCGCCTGCCTGAAGGCGCGAGGCCAATAAAGCCACCAGTGGAGGCTGAATTAAGCGACGTTTATGATGCCTTTTTTTATGCCAAGGATCGGGGAAAAAAATATGCACGCCGGCCAGTGATTGCGGTGCCACCATCTGTTCCAGAACCTCAACAGCATCGTGTTGAATAATCCGAATATTTTGCAGGGATTGATCGTTTATTAACTTCAACAGTGCGCCTACACCGGGCTCATGCACTTCTAAACCAATGAAATCGTTATGGGGTTGTTGGGCAGCAATTTCAGCAGTGGCAGCACCCATGCCAAAGCCAATTTCCACGATACGGGGTGCATTCCGGCCAAAATGCTGGCCCCAATCACAAGGGTTATGAGCCTGGTAAGGTACTATAAATTGCGGCCCCCACTCGGCTAAAGCACGTACTTGGCCAGATCCCATACGACCGGCCCGCACCACAAAACTACGGATACGCCGAGGGGCTGGGGTTAGCCCCGATGGGGCCAGTTCATCAGATTGTATTTTTTCGTTAGTCATAGCGTACAATTGTAGCCAACGAATCAAATGCGGGTGTAGTTCAATGGTAGAACGGCAGCTTCCCAAGCTTCATACGAGGGTTCGATTCCCTTCACCCGCTCCAATCAAGCACAAGAAAAAAGGCCCTTTCGGGCCTTTTTCATATTTGTGACACTTGCCTATCAAGCTGCCTCACGCGAAGCGCGTTTACGCTCATGCTCTTGCAAATAACGCTTGCGCAGACGGATACTTTTGGGTGTGATTTCCACCAGCTCATCATCCTCAATAAATTCAACACCATACTCCAGTGTCAAATCAATAGGAGGCGTAATTTTAATGGCATCTTCTTTACCACTCACTCGAAAATTGGTGAGCTGTTTGGTACGGGTTGCGTTTACCACCAAATCATTGTCACGGCTATGAATACCTACGATCATACCCTCGTACACCGGGTCGCCGGCCTTCACAAACATACGACCTCGGTCGTCTAACTTACCCAAAGCGTACGTGAAAATTTCGCCCGAATCCATACTGATCAGCACACCATTTTTACGGCTGGCTATTTCACCCTTATGCGCCTCGTAGCCATCAAAAATATTGCTGATCAAACCCGATCCCCGTGTCAAATTCAGAAATTCATTGGAAAAACCGATCAAACCACGGGCAGGGATACGGTACTCTAAACGCACACGCCCACGGCCATCAGGCTCCATATTAACGAGTTCACCTTTGCGCTCACCTAGGGCCTGCATCACACCACCTTGATGCTGCTCTTCCACATCCGCAGTGACCAACTCAATGGGCTCACACCTGACCCCATCAATTTCCTGAAACACCACGCGCGGTTTACTAACAGCCAACTCATAGCCCTCACGACGCATATTCTCTAGCAAAATGGTTAAGTGCAATTCACCGCGTCCTGACACTTCAAAAATTCCGTCTTCACTGGTTTCGCGCACACGCAAGGCCACGTTGCTTTGCAACTCTTTCTGCAACCGATCCCATATCTGGCGTGATGTAACATACTTGCCCTCACGCCCCGCCAATGGGCTGGTATTCACACAAAAATTCATAGTCAGGGTGGGTTCATCCACCCGCAACATCGGCAAAGGTTGTGGATTGGCAGGGTCAGTCACTGTCACACCAATACCTAAGTCCTCAATACCATTGATCAACACAATGTCTCCGGGGCCCGCTTCAGTTGCTTGCGTGCGGTCTAAGCCCTGAAATGTCAGCACCTGATTGATTCGGCCCTTAAACTGCTTGCCATCAGGCCCTTCCATCACCAATACATCCATAGCGGGCTTAATGCGGCCACTGTTGACACGGCCCACGCCAATACGACCTACGAAGTTGTTGTAATCAAGTGCGGAAATTTGCAGCTGCAAAGGGGCCTCAATATCGCCCTGGTGAGCGGGCACATGCTGCAAAATCGTGTCAAATAATGCCGACATATCACTACCCCAGGCTTGCCCTGGTTCACCTTCTTCTTTTGAAGCCCAGCCATTGATACCCGATGCATACACCACCGGAAAATCAAGCTGCTCATTGGTTGCACCCAGTTTGTCAAACAAATCAAACGCAGCATTGATCACTTTATCCGGATTGGCACCAGGCTTATCGACCTTGTTCACCACCACAATGGGCTTCAAGCCCAAGGCCAAGGCCTTCTTCGTGACAAAACGGGTTTGGGGCATAGGGCCTTCTTGCGCATCTATCAACAACAGCACACCATTCACCATTGACAAAGCACGCTCAACTTCACCGCCAAAATCCGCGTGACCCGGAGTATCGACGATATTGATATGCGTTCCCTGCCACGTCACTGCACAGTTCTTAGCCAAAATGGTAATACCACGTTCACGCTCAATCGCGTTACTATCCATAACGGTATCCACCACTTTTTCATGCTCGGCAAAGGTACCACTTTGACGCAAAAGTTGATCAACCATAGTGGTTTTGCCATGGTCAACGTGGGCAATAATGGCAATGTTACGAATCGGACGTGTCATATGTTGGCCTATCAAGGTAAAAAATAGAAAAAATCAAAGAAAAGCGGTTTGCGCCTGAATTTCAGGCGGACTCAGTAATCGATCAGGAATCAGCTCACCCGCCTTGATATGAGCACTCCCCAATAAAACAGGCTGGGCTTTGGAAGACCCATACACCCGTACAGCCGAACAATCGGATGCCAACACACGCCGGCGCAGGCCCGTGATAAATCGACCCGCATCGTTATCGCTCAGTTGAATCTTAGGCCAATGCGCCAGCAATGTATCGACCGGCAATAAAGCCTCTACACGCTTAGCCTCAACCATGGCTTCAAGTTGCTCTAGAGTGATGGCCTCACTGATGCGAAGATGGCCACAGCCCGTTCGGCGCAAGCCCTTCAAACTCGCACCACACCCCAGTAACTCACCCAAGTCTTGCGCCAAGGTGCGAACATACGTCCCCTTACTGCAATGAACTCCCAGGGTTAAGGCTTCTGGCTCAAGGGGATTCCAGTGGTGAATGTTCAATGCGTGTACACAAACCGTACGCGCTTCACGCTCAACCTCCATGCCCGCACGCGCATATGCATACAAAGGTTTGCCATCTTTTTTTAAAGCGGAATGCATCGGAGGCACTTGCTGAATCGTTCCGACCAATTGGGATACCGCTTGCTGCAATTGCTCTGCGGTAATCTGCACCGGTTTTTCCTGCACCGGCATACCTTCGGCATCTCCCGTATCAGTCGTTAAACCCAAACGCACTTCAGCTGTGTAGTATTTATCCGCATCCAAACTGGCATGACTAAACTTGGTTGCAGCCCCAAAACACAAGGGTAAAAGTCCGGTCGCCAAAGGGTCTAGGGTACCCGTGTGGCCGGCTTTCTCGGCCCGCAGCAGCCACTTGGCTTTTTGCAATGCATCGTTGCTCGATAATCCCAAAGGTTTATCTAATAGCAAAACCCCATGTACGGGGCGGCGTTGGATGCGTGAACGAGCAGGACCTGGCATGAACAGTATAAAAAAAAGCAATAACAACCCGAAGGGTTAATTTAATCTTTAGCAGTGGTTGATGTGGCTTGATTGATCAAGGCACTGATTTCTGCAGCACGCTCAATCGTGCGGTCGTATTGGAAATGCAAGGTAGGAATCGTATGTACAGCTAGGCGCTTGAACAAACCATTGCGCAAAAAACCCGCCGCTTCATTCAAACCCTCCTCTGATGCCATCGGATCACCAACTAACACCGAGAAAAAAACCTTGGCATGAGCATAATCAGGTGTCACTTCAACGGCATTGATAGTGACCATTCCCACTCGAGGATCTTTCACCTCGCGCAGGAGTTCACCCAAATCCCGTTGAATTTGATCCGCCACCCTAAAGCCTCGGTTGGGGATAGATCGCTTGTGTTTCATACCTTGTTGCGCCTGTTGACCCTATTGTGAAGACCACCCATACGCTTAAAGTGTACGAGCTACTTCCTTGAGCTCAAACACTTCGATGGTATCGCCTTCAGCAATGTCCGTCACATTCTTCAGTTTGATACCGCACTCGAAGCCTTCCTTGACCTCTTTCACATCGTCTTTCATACGCCGCACTGAATCAATTTCACCGGTATAAATGACAATATTGTCACGCAATAAACGGAAGCGAGCATTGCGCCTGACCAAGCCTGATGTCACCATCGAGCCAGCCACAGTACCAATCTTGGATGCCACAAAGACCGTTCGAATTTCAGCCGCACCCAAAAACTCTTCCTTCTGCTCAGGGGCCAACATTCCACCCAATGCGGCTTTGACCTCATCCACCGCATCATAAATGATGTTGTAGTAGCGGATATCCACGCCATTATTCTCTGACAATTTACGCGCGCCCGCATCGGCTCGAACGTTAAAACCAATAATGATCGCTTTGGATGCAATTGCCAAGTTAACATCACTTTCACTGATACCCCCCACGGCGGCGTGTACAACTTGGACACGCACCTCATTGGTGGAGAGTTTCTGCAACGATTGTGTCAATGCCTCTTGCGAGCCCTGCACATCCGACTTGATGATCAAGCTAAGGGTTTGCACATCACCCTGAGCCGCATTGGCAAACATATTCTCCAAATTTGCCGCCTGGCGTTTAGCCAACTTGACATCACGATATTTACCGCTGCGGAAAGTGGCAATTTCACGAGCGCGACGTTCATCAGCTAGCACCATAAATTCGTCGCCGGCCAAAGGCACTTCGGTTAAACCTTGAATTTCAACGGGGATAGATGGGCCAGCATCTGTTGATGGTTTGCCGGTTTCATCCAACATAGCACGAACACGACCATAACTGGAGCCAGCCAATACAACATCACCACGCTTGAGTGTTCCAGATTGCACTAAAACGGTAGCCACGGGGCCGCGTCCCTTGTCAAGCCGAGACTCAATCACCAAACCTTTAGCCAAGGCATCTACAGGCGCTTTGAGCTCGAGGATTTCAGCCTGCAATAAAACTTGCTCTAGCAATTCATCAATGCCTTGGCCTGATTTAGACGACACGCCTACAAACGGAGAATCACCTCCAAACTCTTCAGGCACCACTTCTTCACCCACCAATTCGCTTTTTACTCGCTCCATGTTGGCATCGGGCTTATCAATTTTGGTGATCGCCACCACAATGGGTACACCTGCCGCTTTAGCATGGTGAATAGCCTCTCGGGTTTGCGGCATCACACCATCATCGGCAGCACAAACCAGTATCACGATATCCGTTGCTTTTGCACCGCGTGCACGCATGGCAGTAAATGCTTCGTGGCCTGGCGTATCCAAAAAAGTAATCATGCCGCGCGGCGTATCCACATGGTAGGCACCAATATGCTGCGTAATACCTCCCGCTTCACCAGAAGCCACTCGTGTACGGCGAATGAAATCCAATAACGAGGTTTTTCCATGATCAACGTGACCCATCACGGTTACCACCGGAGCACGGGCCAATAACAAGGCCTCTGTAGCTGCCTTTTCTTCCTCTAAGAAAGCCTCGGGATCATCTAATTTAGCCGCTAATGCTGTATGCCCCATGGCTTCCACCACAATCATCGCAGTCTCTTGATCAAGCTGCTGATTGATGGTGACCATTTGCCCCAGCATCATCAGTTGCTTAATGACTTCAGCGGCCTTCACACTCATTTTATGTGCCAAGTCAGCCACACTAATGGTTTCTGGAATATGCACCTCTTGCACCACAGGCTCAACCACCATGGGCGCAACCACCTCTTGCTCACGGTCCCCGCCCCTGCCCTTGTTCTTGCCAGGTGCGCGCCAGCCGGCACGTGTTCCAGCAGAAGTATCGCCGCGAGTTTTGATAGCACGCTTCTTTGCTGCATCATCTGCCCAACTCGATGAAAGCTTTTCGGATTTAATCGATTTTTTATCTGCTGGTTTGGCTGTTGTCGTAGAAGTACCGGCACCAGCCTCAGTACCTGCAGCGGGTTTTACCGATGGTTTTGCAGCGGATTTGTGAATCGTTCCTTTGATAGCGGATTCGGTAGGGGCAGGCTTTTCCGGCACCGGCTTCTTAGCCACCATTACCTTCTTAGGTGCCTGCATCATCGCACGGATAGCGGCAGCTTCGGATTCGGCCGCTTTACGACGTTTTTCCAAATCTAACAATCGCTGCTTCTCTTGCGCTTCCGTATCTACCGCTTTTACCACTCGCAGGCTGGGCTTTTGTACCTCGGCAACAGATGTGGCTGCCGCCTCAGAAGAGCCAACGGCACTGTCAACCACTGCTGTTTTCACAGGCTCCTCTTGCTGGGAAGTGATCGGTGCTTGTGTTTGCATAGGAGCGGCCTCCACGACCGGCTCAGCCTTAGCCTTAGGCACCGTTTTCATCTGAGCTTTCAATTTGGCATTGAGTTTTTGCGCCTCAGCCTCAGCAGATAAACGTCGCTCCAACGCTTGTACAGCTTGCGCAGCAGGGTCTTCGAGCGTAGGCTCTTGCAGGACAGCAGCCGATTCAACGGCAGCCGCTTGACGCAATTTCTCAACCTCTTGAGCAGCTTCAAGGGCTTGTTGAGCAGCCAAAGCGGCCTCTTGCTCTTCACGCAAACGACGCTTTTGAACCAACTCTTCCTCCTGCCGGCGTAG
Source organism: Burkholderiaceae bacterium (assembly GCA_032122355.1). GTDB lineage: Bacteria > Pseudomonadota > Gammaproteobacteria > Burkholderiales > Burkholderiaceae_C > RFTU01. The sequence goes on along the minus strand of JAUMCS010000076.1, from coordinate 3,144 downwards.
CAATTCAGCTTGTCGATTGGCATCCTCCTCTCGACGTCGCAGTTCTGCATCATCAATCACAGCAACAACAGGAGATTCCGCCGACTCCGCTGAATCGTCTCGCTTCACAAATACCCGCTTTTTACGTACTTCTACTTGAATAGTACGTGCACGCCCCGAGGCATCAGCTTGTTTAATCTCACTGGTGCTTTTACGTGTTAGCGTGATTTTCTTGCGGTCAGCCGCCACTGTACCGTGCGACGAACGCAAAAACTCCAATAAGCGCTCTTTATCACCTTCGGTAAGAGGATCTTGCTCGGTTTGTTTAGCCACGCCTGCTGATTGCAGTTGCTCTAGCAAAGTTGTAGCGGGGCGATTGAGTTCCGCAGCAAATTGGGCGACGGTAGTCACAGCCATGTTGTATTCCTTGATTCGGGTGCGTGTTGTAGTTGAGGCAACAATTGTGAATATACTTTCAATTCAGTTTTACGTAATCGGTTCAGTCGTTAAACCAATGTTCACGCGCTTTCATAATAAATACCTTGGCTTGCTCATTACTGACACCCGTTATTTCCACCAATTCATCAATGGATAAATCCGCCAAATCATCACGATTGTGAATTCCGCCATCAGCCAATTTAGCCATCAACTCAGAGGTTAAACCAGGCAGGTCGCGTAAGTCTTGAGTAACCTCTTCGACCTTTTCCTCGCGCTCGATTTCCATGGTCAGCAAGGCATCTTTGGCTCGGTTGCGTAGTTCAGTAACCGTATCTTCATCAAAGCTTTCGATGTCCAGCAGTTCTTGCATAGGTACATAAGCCACCTCTTCCAGGCTGGTAAAACCTTCAGCCAACAAAATATCAGCCACCTCTTCATCGACATCGAGTTTTTTCACAAACAAAGCTCGAACAGACTCGGTTTCGTGTGCCTGCTTAGATTCTGACTCTTCAGCCGTCATAATATTGATACGCCAGCCGGTGAGATCGGATGCCAATCGGACGTTTTGTCCGCCACGTCCAATAGCAATAGCGAGATTTTCATCATCCACCACCACATCCATAGCATGCCGCTCTTCATCGACCATAATGGATTGCACGTTAGCAGGCGCCAAAGCGCCAATGACATATTGCGCAGGATCTTCAGACCATAAAACAATATCAACACGCTCTCCGGCCAATTCTCCCGTAACAGCAGTAACCCGAGAGCCCCGAACACCGACACAAGTACCAATAGGATCTACCCTTTTATCAAGAGAAACAACAGCAATTTTTGCTCGAGAACCCGGGTCACGAGCGCAGCTCTTGATCTCAAGTAAGCCCTGCTCAATTTCAGGCACTTCTTGTGCGAATAATTGAACCATGAACTGGGGTGCAGTTCGCGAAAGCATAATCTGCTGACCTTTGGCCGCGGGATCAATACCCAAAATATAAGCACGTATGCGATCACCACTGCGAACATTTTCTTTGGGCATCAATTCAGCCCGTTTAAGCCGACCTTCGATACGACCACTTTCTACGATCAAATCGCCCTTATCAACACGCTTGACAGTACCCACCATGATTTTTTCGCCACGCGCCATATAATCATGTATCAATTGATCACGCTCCGCATCACGAATTTTCTGCAAAATCACTTGCTTAGCAGCTTGAGCACCTATGCGCCCAATACTCACCGACTCCAAGGGCTCTTCAATAAAATCGCCCTCTTCAATTTCACCAGCACGATCAATAGCATCAGACAGCAGTTCTTCGGCTTCAGGATTTTGCAGCCCAGCAGAATCAGGCACCACTAACCAGCGACGAAATGTTTCATATTGACCCGTTTGACGGTCAATCGTCACACGAATATCCCAATCCAAATTACCATTGATCTTTTTGGTAGCCGAGGCCAATGCAGACTCTACCGCCCCAAAAACCACTTCACGATCAACACTTTTTTCGCGCGAGATGGCATCTACCAGCATTAACATTTCTCGATTCATTGCTTTTGCTCTCCGGTCATAGTCACGGGCTTGTCACCCTTGAGGTGGCTTGATGCACTCATGGGGATATCGCATGCTGCACCAGCCCGACTGGCATCGCCCTGTAAGCGACGCCCCTTAAAATCTATTTGCGCAACTAAGCGCGCTTCGCGCACTTCATCCAAACCGAAATCCAAGGCTTTTTCTACTTTGCCATCAAGGAAAACGACGCGCCAAGCGCTCTCGGTTTGGAACAGAGTACCTTGATATTTTTTTCGCCCCTCGAATGGCAATTTCAACGTCAAATCGATCATCTGACCACAAAAACGCTGCCAATCTGTCAACTTACGCAAAGGACGATCCAGTCCAGGCGAGGACACCTCAAGACGCGCATAATCCACTTGCTCGACTTCTAAAACATACTGCAATTGACGTGTAACCAGTTCACAGTCATCGACTGTAATGCAGTCAGATTCACCTGTGGTGTAAACATGACCAGGATTTCGATCAATCGAAATTCGCATCAAACCACGGGGCAAACGCTCAATTTCAACCAGATCGTAGCCTAAACCCGATATAGTTTTCTCAATCGCAGCCATACCCAAACCTGCCGCTCCTAACACCCCAGGCAACAAGGTAGGTGCAGCAAACTCAGATGCAACAAAGCCGCGGCTTGCAGGCCGCAGGCGCGCTTCTGAGGGTTTGCCATTCTTTTTGGGGCGTTTCAAATCCATGGGTTAGTTTCTTTGAGGTCGTCCGATCAATCATACAAAGCACAAATTCAGCAGGAATAAAAAAGGGGCTGGAAACTTTCCGCCCCTTAGGGTTTGAACTTATGCTCAATCAGCTCACCATTCTAACCTAATCTCATACTCTTGCTATCGTTTACCCACTCATTTCCTGAGTTTTTATGCTGCAGCCGAACTTTACCCGCACCGCAAATACCGAAAGTTTCTCCATCAAGGCATAATCAGGGCTTGATTGGCAGCAATTTTGTACTCGATTGGCTATCCCTATGTGATGAACCCGTTATCAATGTCGACAAGCTGACTTATGCGGGCAATCGTGAAAATCTCTCAAGCATACAGGATAATCAACGCCACTTTTTCATACAAGGCGACTTAGCTGATAGTGCATTGATGAATTCTCTACTCGCACAATATGAACCACGTGCTGTACTGCACTTTGCCGCGGAAAGCCATGTA
>JAUMCS010000075.1:1234-9041 GCA_032122355.1 Burkholderiaceae bacterium | reverse complement strand
CGCTTTATCAGATTTGAAACAAGTTATCGTGCGCTTGATACGGCAAAAAAATCAAACTATTGCCACCGAACAGGCTAATGCAAGCCAGATCTTTTTGGCGATGAATGCCACACCTAATGGGCTTTTGTTATTAGATGCTGATAATCGCATTCAGTGGATGAATGCTTCTGCTAGCGCTCATTTTGGTTTACATGCTCAAAAAGACTATGCCCAAGTGGTGAGTAATTTGATACGAGCCCCTGCATTTGTGAATTACTTACACAAGGGTGATTTTCAGAATCCTGCAACTGTAGTGATAAAACCAGATGCTCTTGTGCTTTCAGTATGGGTATGTTTATATGGCCGAGATAAAAAGTTGGTGCTTTCACAAGACATCACTGATCAGGTACGTATGGATGTTATGCGGCGGGATTTTGTAGCCAATGTATCGCACGAAATGCGCACCCCACTGACTGTGCTTTCAGGTTTTGTGGAAACCATGCAAGACTTGCAACTGGTGCGTGATAAGCAGTTAAATATATTAGCCATGATGGCGTCTCAAACGGGTCGTATGCAACAATTAATTGCCGATCTATTAACACTGGCGCGCCTTGAGGGTGACCCATTACCCTCTACCACTCAATGGTTTGGTTTTTCGGACATGCTGGGATCTATTCAGCAAGATGCTCAAGCGCTATCCTCTGGCCAGCATTTATTGAGATTTCCGGATCAATCAAGTAGTCTTAAACAGGTGCAATTGGCGGGTAATACAACAGAAATTTATAGTGCCATTTCCAATTTGGTCAGCAATGCGATTCGTTACACTCCAGCTTCTGGTGCGATTAACGTACTTTGGACCATGCGTGAAGACGGGAGCGGGTTGCTAACGATTCAAGATACAGGGCCAGGTATTGCTCGAGAGCATTTATCTCGCCTAGCACAAAGGTTTTATCGTGTGGATACAAGCCGTTCCCGTGAAACGGGCGGTACAGGCTTAGGGCTTGCGATCGTCAAACATGCCATTGAGCGCCATGGTGGCGAACTCAGCATCGAAAGTGAATTAGGTATCGGTAGTCGCTTTAAGCTGCTTATTCCACCAAACCGGATTCGAATCGTTGGTAAATCCGAGTAACTCCTTTGCGCTCTGCTGGGGGTTGAATGGTGGCAATAAGTTGCCAATGTTTGGGGATGGGGAGTGGTCGCTGACCCGAACTTATATTCACCCCAGCAATTAGGATTTTGCAAGATGATTGATTAGCTGATTCTTGCCTTGCATCTACCCGCCACTTGCCGTGAAATTCGAGGGCAGCGACAAAAGCCATGGGCAATTGCTGCGTGGCGATGCAAGGGGTAGTTGGGGCCGATGATAGTGTGGTTTGTAGCTTTTCTATCCAAGGCACCAAGCTTTGCCCTTGATTGAGTAAATGACCACAGAGCGTCATGAGTAAAAACCAATTTAGGCTGATGCCGCTGGCAGGTAAGACAAGGCTTTTCCATATGGCTGAACGGTGCTGTGCAGTGCGCCAACGAACCAGCGCAAACCAACCTGCGGTAACAAGTACGGAAAGTAGGAGCGGCCACCACTGAAAGGGGGCTGAATAGCCAGGAATAAGCCTTTGGATATTAATGGCAGGTTGTGCCGGGACACCGGTATGTAATGATGCATAGATGACCCAAAGGATAAAGGCACTGATACTGAACACCAAAACCGAGAACCAATCAATCGCAGATCTTGTACTGCGCCCCATGGTGGGCAGCGCAAATGCAGCCAGAATAGCCAATGCCGGTAAGCTGAGTAATAGGGTGCGGTCAGCTACCCCCATGAATAATGAGCCGAATATAGCTAGTAGGGTGATGGATGCGGGAAGGGCAATGTGTCGCCTGAAAAACTGGTGCCGCCACTGCCATATAGTCCAGGCAGCCAGAGGCCATAAGGGCCATAAAAACCATAATAGCTGTCGCAGCCATTGCAAAATTTTAGCGATGTGGATGGCAGATACCTGCAATGGAAGTAGGCCTTGGTGGGCGCTTGCCATCGACACCAACAGAGTGATGGTAACTATGTAGAAGGCATTGCGTTGAACGGCACGGGTATTGGATTTCCAACCAATCAAGCCACATATTAGGCCTATCAGCATGGTAAACCAACCCGAACCACTCAGTACGAGTAAAGGTAATGCCAGTGTACAAGCGATTAATGCCCGACGTGGATAGGTTGGGCAGGCCGACATGGACCAAAGTAACAAGCAAACGCCCGTCAACTTGATGATTTCAGGTGTGGTTTCATGCCCCAGCTGCAATAGCCCAAGACAGGCGATAAAAGCCAGAACGGCAGCATTGGCCAGCGATTGAGCATAAGACTTGGTATCAGGTTCACCCCCAAAAGCCAATGGCAATGGTCGCGCAGAGGGGGTCTGTGCCAAATGAAACGTAGCCGAGCTGATCAAGGCCATACATGCTGCCAGCAATAGCCCAAATGGGATACGTGCAGCGACTGCCACATCTAACCCGATGGGTGATAGCAGGGAGATAAAAGCAGCTCCTAGCCAGTAGGTTGGGTACTGTAAATCAACGGCTACTTGACCCATCAATGGAGTTAGCCAGTCGGTGCGCCCTTCAGCGATGGCAGACATCACGCCGACATGCAATAAATCAGCATGTCGCCATGGGTCTCGATCAAATAACCCAGGTATGAGGTATATGGCGCAGAGTAAATACAAAGCCCAAGATGGTATTGGCCGTGCATGGCTTTGCGCAATGATGGCAGGGTTAGTGGGTTTGTTTTTCAATCGTGTCATTCAGTAAAAAAGGCAGCTTGAAGCTGCCTTTGATTCTGTTATTGGTTCTGCTTTTATGCTCAATGCATACAACAGAAGAATGCGTTTATTTGCGCAAGTGAGCAAACTTATTACGGAATTTTTCGACACGACCGCCCAAGCTGTCGACGCTTTTTTGTGTGCCAGTATAGAAAGGGTGGGTTTCACTGGTGGTTTCCAGTTTCATGAGGGGGAGCTCACGGCCATCATCCATTTTGATGGTTTCTTTGGTTTGTGCACAAGACCGTGTGACGAATTTGAAACCGTTGGATAGATCAACGAAACAAACTTCGCGGTAGTTGGGGTGTATGCCTTCTTTCATGGGGTTACCTTTGTTGGATATCGGGGAGCCACTGGCAGAACGAATTTCTCCAGCACTTTCCCAATGGGAACTGTTGAAGTATTATGCCATGGTAATACTCGCCCAGCAGGGCAGGCGAGCAATTAACCACCACGGCGCATCATTTCGAAGAAGTCGATGTTGTTTTTTGTCATCTTCATCTTATCAAGGACAAATTCCATCGCTTCGATTTCATCCATGTTGTAGAGCAATTTACGCAAAATCCAGGTTTTTTGAAGTATTTCGGGTTTGAGCAGTAACTCTTCGCGACGTGTGCCCGTTTTATTGATGAAGATAGACGGATACACGCGCTTTTCAGCCATGCGACGATCAAGGTGAATTTCACAGTTGCCCGTTCCCTTGAACTCTTCGTAGATAACTTCATCCATTTTGGAGCCGGTATCGATCAAGGCAGTGCCAATGATAGTCAGGGAGCCACCTTCTTCTACGTTGCGCGCCGCACCAAAGAAACGTTTGGGACGTTGCAGGGCATTGGCATCGACACCACCTGTCAGTACTTTGCCAGAAGAGGGTAAGACATTGTTGTAGGCACGTGCCAAACGAGTGATGGAATCTAGCAAAATCACCACATCTTTTTTGAGCTCGACCAGACGTTTAGCCCGTTCAATCACCATTTCTGCAACCTGTACGTGGCGGGCTGCGGGTTCATCAAAGGTCGAGGAAATCACTTCGCCTCGCACGCTACGCACCATTTCAGTGACTTCTTCAGGGCGCTCATCTACCAGCAGCACGATCAGGTGTATATCAGGGTGATTGGCCGTTAAAGCATGAGCGATTTGCTTCATCATCACTGTTTTACCGGTTTTGGGCTGCGCCACGAGTAAGGCGCGCTGGCCTTTGCCCACCGGGGCGATCAGGTCAATGATACGCCCTGTGACGTTGTCATCAGATTTGATCTCACGTTCAAGCCTGAAGGGCTCTTTGGGAAAGAGCGGGGTCAGGTTTTCAAACATGATTTTGTGTTTGTTTTCTTCTGGTGTGAGGCCATTAACTCGATCGACCTTCACTAGTGCAAAGTAGCGCTCACCGTCTTTTGGTACACGGACTTCACCTTCGATCATGTCACCGGTATGTAGGTTAAAACGCCGCACTTGGCTAGGTGATAAGTAAATATCATCCGTAGATGCCATGTAGCTGGTATCGGGAGATCGTAAGAATCCAAAACCATCAGGTAACACCTCTAGAACACCATCGCCAAATACCTGCTCGCCGGCACGAGCACGTTTTTTCATGATGGCAAACATCAATTCTTGTTTGCGTAGTCGAGCTACGTTTTCAATCTCAAGAGCTTCACCCATTTTGATGAGCTCAGAGACGTGTAATGCTTTCAGTTCAGAGAGGTGCATGGCGGGATAACAAGAGTGAGATTACAGATTTGCATCAATAAAAGCGGCTAACTGAGCCTTGCTTAAGGCGCCTACCTTGGTTGCTACTGCTTGACCATTTTTGAAAAGCATGAGGGTAGGGATACCACGCACACCAAACTCACCAGGGGTTTGGCGATTTTCATCGACATTGACTTTACCAATTCGAATTTTGCCCCAGTACTCTTGCGCGAGTTCGTCAAGAATGGGGGCAATCATTTTGCAAGGGCCACACCACTCAGCCCAAAAATCAACCAATACAGGCAGACTGGATTGTTTGACATCGGCTTCAAAGGAGGCATCGGAAATGGGTTTGATGAGATTGCTGCTCATGGTTTGAAGAAGGGGATGAGTAGGTGGTTAAAAAGCGCACACAGCTAAGAGCTTAAAAAATGATGTAGCTCAGGTCGATATCATTCAGGCAACTGCAATTGGGTAGTGAGTGTGGTTGCCATGCGCTGTTGTGCGGCGCGAAAGTTGACGAGCCTGACCTCGGCACTGAGTTACCGATTAGGGCTGCTTGGTTCCCCACCTGACCCGGTTGGCCGGGTTCCCATGCGAGGAGGCCCGTCAGTTACTATTGTAGGCGACTAAAACTGAAAATGCCACACTATTTTTAACGTAGTTGCAAATCGTCAAGTCCAAATTCAACCTCAATGGGTTCTATGAGCAATCGTTTAGGGCCTTCCTCTACTTGCCCACAAATCCAGGCATCAATGCCTTGCGCTTGCGCAACTTTAACGGTTTGTTCTGCATCTTCAGGCCGCACAAATAGTGCAAAGCCAGCGCCCATATTCAGCGTAGAGTAGGCTTCTTGGGCCGAATGCTGAGCATGCTGTTGGATGAATTGCAATACCGGTGGTACAGGCGGTAGATGCTGAATGCGGTAGGTAAGTGTTTTGGTATGGCGTAATAATTTGCGCCAACCATGGCCAGTGATGTTAATGCTGTAATGAACGTTGATACCTGCCTTCCAAAGGGCTTCCGTGACAGGCGAATACAAGGTGGTGGGGGCTAAAAGAGCTTCCCCGTAGGTTTGATGGGTTTGTGGTATGGGCGTTAAGTAGCCCTGCGGTAAGCGTTCAGCCAGTTTGCGCGCTAGGCTTAGCCCGTTGGCATGAATACCGCTGGATGCCAGTATAACGATAGCATCACCCGCACCGAGCTGATCGCCCAGACTGAGCCGTTGTTTGGGTTGAATGATGCCGGTACAGGATGCCGCGAGGTCGATGCGGTCATCAACCACCACACCTGCTAATGCGGGCGTTTCTCCGCCACCCCAAGCGACCTGGCAGATATCACAGGCTTTTTTCCAGCCCTCTACCAAGGCTTGAGCGCGTTGGTTTTGCGTAAACCATTCACTGCCGCCAGCCGCCCAATAGGCCTGCACGACTAGGGGTGTTGCCCCCACCGTGATGAGGTCATTAACCGCCATGGCAATGGTGTCTTGAGCGATGGCGTCATACCAGCTCTTGCCAGTTAAGCGAGCCATTTCATCTGCAACCAAGGCTTTAGAGCCAAGGCATTCAACAATACTGGCTAAGTAAAAAGGGCCAACATCCACCACATAGGCCGATTCACCACGTGAGCTGGGTAGTTCATGAAACCCATGCGTAACTAAGTGATTGGCCGTTTGTGCGGCAGCCTGTTGAGCCTGGATTTTGAGCGGGTCTATGACATCGTAATTGACGCCAGATTGTTCGTATGTCAGTGGGGACGGTATAGATTGGTTTGTATTCATAACAGGTAATTATGCCCAACTCTGGAAGGATGCGGCAGAGCAGCTGGGGTTTATCAGTGGGTGAAATTCGGAGTGGGGTAGAGTTTTAGCGTAAACGTCGAATTAGGCTAGAGGTATCCCAGCGTTGTCCGCCCATGTTTTGTAGTTCAGCGTAGAACTGATCGATGATGGCTGTGATGGGTAATTGAGCGCCATTGCGCTGCGATTCTTCTAGGCAAAGGTTTAAATCTTTGCGCATCCATTCCACGGCAAAGCCAAAATCGAATTGGTTTTGTAGCATGCTGGGGCCGCGTTGATGCATTTGCCAGCTTTGGGCTGCACCTTGGCTGATGGCATGAAGCACTTGGGGCATATCAAGCCCAGCTTTTTCACCAAAAGCCAGCCCCTCGGCCAAGCCTTGTAGTAGGCCAGCAATACAGATTTGATTCACCATTTTGGCCAGTTGGCCGCTGCCCGACGGCCCAATGTAGGTGATATTAGAGGCATAAGCAGTGAGTAGTGGGCGAGCGGATTCGAGCGCTTGAGCGTCCCCGCCGCACATGGTACTTAGCCGCCCTTGAATGGCACCCGCTTGGCCACCGGAAACAGGCGCATCGATAAAATGAAATCCTCGCTTTTGTGCTTCGGTGTGGAGCTCACGGGCAATGGCCGCCGAAGCAGTGGTGTGATCAATCACCACCTGGCCAGGCTGCATGGCATCAAAAACTCCATCAGGGCCTAGCAGAACCTCGCGCAGGGCGGTATCGTTACTCACACAGGTAAACACCCAATCTGCTTGGCTTGCAGCTTGCCGCGGTGTGGTGGCCAGCATACACAGTGGGTGATTATTGGCGTATTCAGCCATCCATGCTTGTGCTTTGGGTGTGTGACGGTTGTAAACGGTAACTACATGGTGTGCCTTGGCTAAATGCCCTGCCATTGGGTAGCCCATAACGCCTAAACCAATGAAAGCTACTTTTTGAGGTTGTTGATGACCCATGGGTGTAGCAGCTTGCGCTGCCGCAGAAGGAATGGACGTGGAATTCATGTTGAAATTGTACATAATGCATGTTGCTTTCATGTTTTATCAGGCAGTAACCCCATGAGTGATGTTGTACCCACCAAAATTTACCAACCTTCCCAAGCTACCGCAATCACAGCCCGTATTGCTGGAATGAAGGCTTACCAAGATAGGGTAGAACAAGCGCAGGCCGACTATCCTGGTTATTGGGGGGAATTGGCTCGAGAATTTTTGTCATGGCAGGTGGCACCTACTCAAAATCTGAATGCCAGTCAGGCCCCGTTTTACCGGTGGTTTGAAGATGGCATGCTCAATGCCTCGTATAACTGCCTGGACAGACATATTCAACAAGGTCAGGGCGAGCGCACGGCTTTGATTTTTGAATCGGATGATGGCTTAGTGACACATACCAGTTATGCCGAGTTATTAGCCCGCACCTGTCAAATGGCCTTGGCCTTGCGCCAGTTGGGGGTGAAAAAGGGTGATCGAGTGATAATTTACATGGCTATGTCGGTAGACGGTGTGGCCTGTAGGCAGGCTTGTGCG
>JAUMCS010000075.1:0-1224 GCA_032122355.1 Burkholderiaceae bacterium | reverse complement strand
TGGTGTTTGGCGGGTTTTCAGCGCAGTCGTTGCGTGATCGTATTGAGGATACGGGCGCAGTAGCGGTGATAACTGCCAATGAGCAAGTGAGGGGTGGCAAGCATTTGCCCCTGAAAGCGGTTGTAGATGAAGCATTAGCCATGGGTGGGTGTGATAGCGTGCGGCATGTGTTGGTTGCGCGGCGTACTGAAACTTTGGTGGCTATGCAGCTTGGCCGTGACGTTTGGATGCAAGAAGTGGTAGACACTCAACCCGCCTATTGTGAGCCCGAGTGGGTAGAGGCCGAGCACCCTTTGTTTTTACTGTATACCAGTGGTTCAACTGGCAAACCCAAGGGCGTACAGCATGCTACGGGCGGGTATTTGTTGCATGCGGCTCTAACATCGGCCTGGACCTTTGATTTGCGCCCTGATTCGGATGTATTTTGGTGTACGGCCGATATAGGCTGGATCACTGGCCACACCTATGTGGCTTATGGGCCTTTAGCTTTGGGTTGTACGGAATTGATTTTTGAGGGTGTACCTACATACCCGGATGCCAGCCGTTTTTGGCAACTGATACAAAAACATCGTGTGAGTGTGTTTTACACCGCACCGACGGCGATTCGGTCATTGATTAAAGCTTCAGAAATGAATGCGACCGTTCATCCGAGCCGGTTTGATTTATCGAGTTTGCGACTGTTGGGGTCGGTGGGTGAGCCTATTAATCCCGCTGCATGGGAGTGGTATTACCAGCATGTGGGGGCAGGGCGTTGCCCTGTGGTGGACACCTTTTGGCAAACGGAAACAGGCGGGCATATGATCACGCCATTGCCTGGGGCTACCCCCTTGGTGCCGGGTTCGTGTACCTTGCCGTTTCCGGGTATTGATGCTGCAGTCGTGGATGAAACGGGGCAAGAGGTGCCCTTGGGTTCAGCGGGAATATTGGTGATACGCCAGCCTTGGCCGAGCATGATACGCACCATTTGGGGAGACGCTGAGCGCTTCAAGAAAAGCTACTTTCCAGCTGAATTGAATGGCTATTATTTGGCCGGTGATGGGGCCGTGCGTGACCCTGAAACAGGCTACTTCACGATTACTGGGCGTATGGATGATGTGCTGAATATATCCGGCTGTCAAACCAATTTAGAAATGTCCGCTATTTGCGCAAATTAGAAATGTCCTCGTTGGATTGAGCGAAGCGATTAAAAGTACTCATTCTAAATGGATAGTGGGAGCCCCGACA
>JAUMCS010000074.1:0-19939 GCA_032122355.1 Burkholderiaceae bacterium | reverse complement strand
TCCGGCTTCTGGGGGCCGATTTTGACCTCATTTTGTCCGAAATTTTTGCCATCTTGAAATCGGTCAGGCTCCTCAATTTCGGGATTGTTCGCTGAAAACGGATTTATTCAGATGGGACTACCTACTTCAAAGCGGACATTTCTAAATTGGGGTTTCTAACATGAGCTTGACAGGGCGTTTTATGTGAGTACAATAAATTGAATGGATATTAGCTTTGACCCTGCAAAAAGTGAACGCAACGAGCGCGAGAGAGGTATGCCGTTTTCAATGGTTGAATTGCTTGATTGGTCTGATGCACTGATTGCAAATGATGACCGCAAGGACTATGGCGAGCGGCGTTATCGGGTACTTGGCTATATTGGAGACCGGCTTCACGCGGTAGTGTTCACGCCACGTGCTGGCAAGGTGCATGTCATTAGTCTGCGCAAGGCGAACAAGAGAGAGGTGAAACAATATGAGCAAAAAGCCCAACCCTGAACGAGTCGATGACGAAAATCCGGAATGGACGGCGTTGGATTTCGGCAAGGCGCGACCGGCCAGCGAGGTGTTGCCACAGATTTTTGGCGAGCAGGCAGTCAAGGAAATGCTCAGGCCACGTGGTCGCCCACGTGTTCAGTTTCCAAAGGAACGCATCAACATTCGGCTGTCGCACGAGGTGATTGAGCATTTCAAATCGGCAGGCGAGGGCTGGCAAACTCGCATTGATACGGCACTACGGCAGTTTATAGCCGAGCACCCCAACGCCCATTGAGGTCCGTGCGCGCGTTTGAATTTGTTATCCAAAGTGAGTATTGTGATTCAACGTGACCGCTGATTCAGATTCAACGTGACCGCGATGTGGGCAACGCTGCAGCAATTAGGCATGGTTCCGTCATTTAGCCGCAAAACAAAAAATGCCTCAGCGCTGGAAGACCAGAACAACGCATCAATGGCAAGGAAATCAAGCGGTTTGGCGCAATTCTAAAAAAGCAGAGCCATCTTTTAACAACGATGCGCTGATTCACAAAAAAGCGGACATCTTTCGTAACAAACACCGCACTACAACTATCCGGCCCATTTCACTTTGTTCCAGAGCGACTTCGACCGGCTGCTCAACCAGATTGAGCCCGACAGTCAACCGGAAATCGATGAGGATTAACTCTCAATGGCTGACTCGTCAGAGCTTGCGAGAAAGAATCTAACATGGATTTTGACTTTTAACATTAATAATGTTAGACTTCATTTATATGTTAGATAAAGCCCTTCCCCAGGAAACTATCCGGTATTTGAATCAGGTCCTCGAAGGGGATGCGGTGCGCGTGGCTCGTAGCGAGACAACTGCGCAATTGCCGTATTTTCTTCAGGACAACTATGAAGTGTTGTCTGGCGAGTTGCTAGGGCAACCGATCACGCTGGCCTGTGTCAAAGGGCGTCGGCTATTGGCCGCTCAGCAATTTGCCCAACATGCCCAGCGGCTTCGTGAATTATTGCATGCGCCGGTCATCATCGCATTGCCTGAGATTGCCCCCGGTGAGCGCAAGCAACTGATTGCACACGGTGTGGCTTTTATCGTTCCGGGCAGGCAACTGTTCGCACCACAGATCGGAATGATTTTGACCGAGCGCTTTGGCGCTGAACCTCGCAGGGAGCAGGAACTTGTCAGCCCTGCTACTCAGGCGCTGTTGATTTGGTTTTTGAATCATCATCCGGTCACGAAAACTTGGCATCCGTTTGAAGAGGCCGCTGCGCTGGGCTATGCCGGTATGACGGCCACACGGGCTGTGCGCGAATTGCTGCAATTCGAGCTGTTTGAACTGGAAGTGCGAGGCCGGGCCAAGTATCTCAAGCTTCAAAGTACCCGCCGAGATCTTTGGGAAAGGGCCAAACCTCGCCTGCGCACTCCGGTCCTCAGAACCTTGTGGACCTACGATAAGCGCATTGAGCAATTGACAGGCGTGCGTTGGGCTGGGGAGAGCGCATTGGCACAGCTGACCATGCTTAATGAGCCGCGCCAGCAAGCTGTGGCCCTGACGGCCGAAGCTGAGCAGCGTGCGAAGCTGGCAGGTATTTTCTTCGAACCCCGTGAGATTGCCGACGGCATTGCTGTGCAGGTGTGGCGCTATGAGCCCGGCATGCAGGCGAAAGAAAATACAGTGGAACGTTTCTCTTTGTGGCTCAGTTTGCGGGCTAACCGTGATGATCGGCTCCAGCTGGCGCTCGATGAAATTGAGGAGAAGTTCTTGTGGTAAGAGGTCAGGCAATTTTTCAAGAATGGTTTGAGGACTTCGAGAACCAGTACGTACTGATCGGGGGAACGGCCGCTTCCATCACCATGGACGAAGCGGGTGTGCCGTTTCGGGGCACCAAGGATTTGGACATCGTTTTGCATGTAGAAGTTTTGACGCCTGCATTTGGGCAGAAATTCTGGGAATTCGTGCAAGCCGGTGGTTACCAAAAAAAAGAAGGCGATCCTGGGAAAAGGCCCTGCATGTACCGTTTCCAGAAACCGTTAGACGACGAGTTCCCGTTCATGCTGGAGTTGTTTTCACGCGTGCCCGACGGCTTGAACTTTGTCCCACCAGGTCATCTGACGCCCATTCCAATGGATGAGCAGGTCTCTAGTTTGTCGGCTATCTTGCTTGATGATGAGTATTACCATTTCGTGCTCACCGGTCGTAAAAACAAGTATGGCATGCCGACCTGGGTCGGCGAAGACCGACTGATTCCATTGAAAGCGGTGGCATGGATGGAAATGGCCGAGCGTGTCCGGCAGGGTGAAATCATAGATTCCAAAAAGATCAACAAGCATCTGGTTGACATCGTGCAGTTGGCAGCACTGCTGCAGCCGGGGAAAGTGATTGTGTTACCCGCCAAACTTCAGGCAGATTTACAGGCTTTTGCCCAGGCTGTTGTCGCATTGAATCGCCCAGAGCAGGTGCAAGCCATGATCCGGATTGCTGTTGCATACGCTATCGACTTGTAAATCCATCCTCAGTCCGACGGCCAGCGCTTCCCGCGGTGTTTGGTAAGCATCCGGCCACCACCACCCTTGCCAGATGCTAAAAAAACTCGAACACCACTGCTTGAATTGGATCATCCGCACCGGTAGCATAATCCAAAACATAACCACGTGCATTGGCAAAGGCATTCCCCTCCCGTGGAGGGGTGCCCGCAGGGCGGGGTGGTGAGCCAATGCTGACCGGTTGAAGCGGGCGGTCAACTTTTGTGGAATACACCGTTGCCAAGCAGGTGATATTGGTGTAGAGTGTGTACACAAAGATACACAAAAGTAGAGGCAATCAAATGGAAACAATAAAGGTGGGCATACGAGAGTTTCGCTCCGACTTGGCCGAATACATCGCATCCAGCACTCCTGTCGCGGTTACTCGGCACGGCCAGACGGTTGGCTACTTCATCCCCACGCAAGGTCAAATTGAAGCAGACATTGCATCTTTGAAAAAAGCCAGCAAGGCCTTGGACAAGCTGCTTGAGGCGCAGGGCGTGGATGTTGAATCGGTGGTTGCAGAATTCAAAGCAGCGCGCAGGAAAGCCAGCACACCCGCTAAAAAACCGAAAGTCCAAGCGGTATGAGCGGTAAAGCCATCGTTCTTGATGCGAATATTCACTTAAAGTTTCACCCAATTCCCCTCCGGTGGAGGGGTGCCCGCAGGGCGGGGTGGTCAGCCAATGCTGGCGGTTGAGTGGGCTGGATAACTTTCTTGAACAAACACCCAGTTTCCGCATTGACAACCCAACCCACACCGTGAGCAACTCTCACCCCCTTGGGCAAAAAATTTACAAGCGCAAATCAAACCCCATTGGCGCAACCCTAAAATATGATTCATTCGCATAAAGTTCAGTTGCAGAACGTCCCCGCTGTGCTCATCTGAGTAATACAGCGCGGTGGTGGCGTGCTATATCTTGTTATCAGAAGCCGAGAACTCCCAAATTTATGCCCCTGCCTTCCTCACAACTTGAAACTAGCAAAAGCACCATTCAACCGGTGCTGGACTGGCTTGAAACGGGTGAAAGCCTAACGCAGGAATTTAAAGCCTCGTTTGACAAAGCCTGTATCGAAACCTTGGTGGCTTTTGCCAACGCCAAGGGCGGGCGCGTGCTGGTTGGCGTAACAGACCAAGGTAGAGTGCAGGGGGTCACATTGGGTAAAGAAAGCCTGAATGAATGGTTGGTGCAGATCAAAGCTGCCACCAGCCCCTCCATCATTCCCGACATAGAAGCTCACACGCATGATGGAAAAACTCTGGTAGTCATTAGGGTCGCTGAGTTTCCGGTTAAACCCGTCAGCACTAAGGGACGCTACTATAAACGCGTGGCCAACACTAATCAGGCGCTTAACCCCAGCGAAATCAGTGATCTGTATATACAGTCGCTGCAACTCTCGTGGGACGCATACCCCGCCCACAACCGCACGCTGGCCGACCTTTCCGCTGCAAAAATCGATGCTTTTGTGCAGCAAATCAACGCCGGAGGGCGCTTTGCACTGGGCCGTACCAAGGGTACCGAAGCGTTACTAAAACTCAACTACATCAGCCAAAGCCAACCCACCTGGGCAGCCATGCTGCTGTTTGCAAAAGAGCCCCTTCGGCACCATATTCACATCGGGCGCTTCAAAAGCCCAAGTCTGATCATTGACGACCGGCAAATCACCGACACGCTGTTTGAAGCTGTAGACCAAGCCATGCGTTTCATCATTTCATACGTGCCTGTGGTGTTTGAAATCACGGGCGCAGTGCGCCGCACCGAACGTTTTGCCTACCCGCTACCTGCCCTACGCGAAGCGTTGCTCAACGCCGTGGTGCACCGCGACTACAAAGACGGCTCAGACATACAAATCAAGATCTTCGACAGCAGCATCAGCATTTTCAGCCCCGGTAGGTTGTATGACGGACTGACCCTGACCGAACTTCAGCACGACCACTACCGCTCGCGCCTACGCAACAAGCTTGTGGCCGAGGCCTTTTACCTGACCACAGGTATTGAAAAATACGGCAGCGGCTTCATCCGCATCCGGCAATCCTTGCTTGACTACCCTGAAGTGCAATTCACGGTCGAAGAACTCAGCGGCGGCCTTTGCCTGACCTTCACCAAACCGCCTTTACAAGAGAGTGAGGGACTAAATGAGGGACTAAATGAGGGACTAAATGAGGGACTAAATGAGGGACTAAATGAGGGAGTAAGCCAATTGCTCAGCCTCATTCAAAAACAGCCTGGTTTACGCACCACCGGACTTGCTGCGCAGCTCAACACATCGCCCAAAACCATCGAACGCTGGCTCAAACAACTCAAAGACCAAGGCTACATCGAATTTCGTGGGGCCTCAAAAACTGGTGGCTACCACCCCAAGCCAAACCACTAACACCCCCGTAGGCACTACAACTATCCGGCCCATTTCACTTCGGTGGATGGGAAGGGGGATTGGTGGAATACGCCTTATTCAGAAGCCATGTTTCAAACACTCAAATACACACCGGCTTATCCCGGAAAGCCATCCATTAAAAACTATGGTCTAATTCACTAAAAGCTGGCATCTTTCGTGACAAACACCGCATCCAAGAACTCCAAAGTTTCCCTCGTCCGCTCCGCAGTGGCCGAGTATCTGACCTTTGTAGCTGCCAGTGGGCAAGGCGGTGTGGAGGCGATTTATGCCGATGAAAGCATCTGGGTGACCCAGAAGATGATGGGTCAGATGTACGACGTGAATGTACGCACGGTAAATGAACACCTGAAGAAAATCTTTGCCGACAGCGAGTTGCAGGAAAATTCAGTTATCCGGAAATTCCGGATAACTGCCGCCGATGGCAAGAACTACAACACCCAACACTACAGTCTGCCCGCCATCATCGCGGTGGGCTACAAGGTGAATTCCGAGCGTGCGGTGCAGTTCCGCAAGTGGGCCACGGGCATCATCGAGCAGTTCACCAACAAGGCCTACGTGATGGACGACGAGCGCATCAAAGCCGGTGGCTCGGTGCTCACCGATCAGTATTTTGAGGAGCAGCTGCAGCGCGTCCGCGAGATTCGCATCTCAGAGCGCAAGTTCTACCAGAAGATCACTGATATTTACGCCACGGCAATTGACTACGACCTGACGGCGCAGGCCACGAAGCGCTTCTTCGCCACGGTGCAGAACAAGTTGCACTGGGCTATTCATGGTCAGACGGCGGCAGAAGTCATTTACCACCGCGCCGATGCCGACCAGCCCAATATGGGCTTGACCAGCTGGAAGGATGCGCCGGGCGGGAAGATTCAGAAGTTCGATATAGTGGTCGCAAAGAACTACCTGACCGAGCCCGAAATGGCGCAACTCTCCCGCTTGGTCAATGCCTATCTGGATGTGGCAGAGGACATGGCGCAGCGCAAGATTCCGATGACGATGCAGGACTGGGAAACGCGCATGAATCGGTTCATTGAGGCCACCGACCGAGAGGTACTGCAGGACGCGGGTAAGGTCACGGCGGAAATCGCCAAGGCACATGCGGAAAGTGAATTCGAGAAATACCGCATCGTGCAGGACCGGCTGTTCCAGAGCGACTTCGATCGGCTGCTCAACCAGATTGAGCCCGACAGTCAACCGGAAATCGATGAGGATTAACTCTCAATGGCTGACCCGTCAGAACTTGCGGCCATTCGAGCCGAAAATGTCCGTCTGATTGCACTGCTCGAAAGTAAGTATCCGGCTACTAAGCATAATCCAAAACATAACCACGTGCATTGGTAAAGGCATTCCCCTCCCGTGGACGGGTGCCCGCAGGGCGGGGTGGTGAGCCAATGCTGACCGGTTGAAGCGGGCGGTCAACTTTTGTGGAATACACCGATACAGGAGATTGACAGCCATGTATCCTAATTGATACAATGCGCCATGAAGACGATCTATACGACTGAAATTTTTGATAGTTGGGTTGACTCCTTGCGAGACAAAAAAGCAGCCCGTCGGATCCAAGCGCGTATTGATCGGGCCTTAGCGCATCAACTCAAGGGGTAACAGATGACTGCTCTCAATTTGCGGAAATGGGATAGCGCAGAACACCTCAAAACCGAAGAGGACATGGTGCTCTACTTGGACGCTTGTCTGCAGGAGGCGGGAGATGATGCTGCTTTTATTGCCAAGGCACTGGGCACCATTGCCCGAGCAAAGGGCATGTCGCAACTCTCACGCGATACGGGTTTGGGCAGGGAAAGCCTTTACAAGGCGTTGTCCGGGGAAGGCAATCCAAGCTTTGCCACCATCCTGAAAGTCACTGCAGCCCTGGGAATCAAGCTTCACGCACAGCCGTTGCATGTGGGCTGAGTTTCTACCGCGTCAACGCCATTGAAAAATTGGGTCGGCCCCTTAGGCCCATACGCCCGCCCTGGCCCCAATTCCCCTCCGGTGGAGGGGTGCCCGCAGGGCGGGTGGTCAGCCAATATTGATCGGTTGAAGAGGGCTGGATAACTTTCTTGAACAAACACCCAGTTTCCGCATCAACACCCCCGCCGCGCTCCGCTGAGTGATACGGCATTGCGGTAGCCTGCTTATTCCAAATATTAGAAGCCGCAAAACCCCACTTCCATGCCCCGGCACCCCGCACAATTTGAAGCCATCAAAAGCACCATTCAACCCGTGCTTGCTAAGCACGGATGCATGGCTTTTGACGTCAAGGGCATTCTGCCGCCGGTCGCAGCTGACGAAAGGCTTTGACTTTCAGAAACCCAACATGTTGGGTTTTAATCCATAATGGCAAGTAACCGAACAGATGGGCTGCGGTTGGTGATGTGCCCCAACGATCACCCGCCGCCACACACCCATGTGCTTGGACCGAGTTGGACAACTAAAAAGCGAGGGTTATTCCATGCCAACCATCAGTATGTTTTATGGCATCGTCATCTACATGTATTTCTTTGATGACGAGAAACACAATCTGCCTCATATCCACGCTCGCTATCAAGGGCAACAGGCCGCTTTTTCTATAGAGGATGGAACCATCCTTGCGGGCGCCATCCCGGCCAGCCGAACCAAATTGGTGCAGGCCTGGATAGAAATCCACAAAGATGATTTATTGGCCGATTGGGATCTTGCCGTCAACGGTGAAGCCCCATTTCAGATTGACCCATTGCGATAATTGGAATATAGGAAATCAAACATGGAATCTGTTACCAAAGTTGAGCCACTTGCGGACCATTGCCTGAAAATTTTCTTCAATACAGGCGATGTCAAGGTGTTTGATGTCAAACCTTATCTGAGCAAAGGGCTGTTTTCCAAGCTAAGAGACCCAGCCTTATTTCGCCAGGCCCATGTTGCTTACGACACGGTTTGCTGGCCGGGCAATCTGGATATTGCGCCAGAAACGCTCTTTATGCGCGGAACGCCGACCACATAACCCGCTACGAACAACTACCAACCCAACTGCGCCAGAACCCCAAAGCCTGGTCAGCGCCGAACAATGGAGCCGATTCCATTTGTTTGACGTCAAGGGCATTCTGCCGATGGGCGCCGCTGACGGACGCCTGTAATCGAACAAGCAGATCCATAAATTTATCAATGTGATAAATAAATCGGTTAACATCAGCCTTTTCGACGGAGTGGTTCCAACGGGTGAGCCCACTGATCGGAAGTACCTGAAAGGCCCGGTTTATCCAATTGAGCAGGTGCTCAACTTGGCAGAAAAAACTAAACTACAGTTCTGGAGCAAAGGTTCTACATTAGATGCTCAAAAGTGGAAGATTGATACAAGTGACGCAGCCATCTTGGTTAATCTAGCCCTTACGACTGGAAAATACCTGGCCTCTGAGTGGTGTCAACAACGCCCCCAAGGCCCATGGGCCATGTGTGATGCCTACAAAGTCACCCGTCTTGAATGGATCGAAAACGCCAGCAAAAACATGCCCGTGAGCTACTACCTCAAATTTGCCATCAGTAAAACAGGCCAACTGCTGTTGATGGCATCTAACCACCCCGAAGGAGCCTGACATGAACGAATCAGCCAATCACATGGAATCGCCTCAGTGCCTCGCCTGCGGTGAGGGCACGCTGCAACCACGCACGGAATACAACCCAGTAGAAGTCTGCGGACAAACAATGCGTTTGCCGCTGCAGTACAGCGTTTGTGACCACTGCGGTGCAGAGCTGACCAACACCGCACAATCGCAAGCTAACAAGCGCGCCAGGGTGGTGGCTGAAAAACAAACCCAAGGCCTGCTTGAAGGTGGCCGCATCCGTGCTTTCCGCAAACAATGCAAGCTGAACCAACAAGAAGCAGCGCAAATTTTTGGCGGTGGAAATGTTGAGTTTAGCCGCTACGAAAACGATGACATCGTTCAAAGCCAGGCCATGGACAGTCTTCTGCGCCTCTGCATGGCGCAGCCGCACAACCTGATCACGCTGGCTACCATGCGGCAAGTGCCCCTGCAAAACACTACGCTGCAAGACATCCATGCCCACGCGCACCTGCAAATGCTGGCCATTGCACCCAAAGTGCAGCAATTGCTGGAAAACGCCATGGCACAACAACGCAAGCAACAAGCCATAATCGCCAGCAACGACTGGCCGCACGAAAAATTTGTAACTACTGAACGATCAGTTTGGAGGGCCAGGGCATGAAGCCCAGCCCACTGACCATGCTGTCACTGGATTTCTTGCGCGTGCATGTGCAAGCCATTCACGAAGCCACCCAAAACGCAGAACAGTTTGACTTTGATGGTGCCATGCTGTCGTGGAGCATTCAACACGGCCAAGAAGAAGATGGCAGCTGGTGGTTGGCCGTGGGTTTTGCAACAGATCAGCAAGCCCAGGCAGACAAGCGTTGCCCCTATGACCTCGACATGCGAGCGATGGGTATTTTCAGCATCGCTGAAACCATTGCGCCTGAGCGGCGAGAAGAAATTGTTTATGAAAACGGTGCGGCCTTGGTCTATGGCGCCATCCGTGAAATGGTGGCTAGCATCACAGCTCGCTGCATTGGGGGCAAGCTGATGTTGCCCACCCCCACCTTTATGGGCGCATTTGCATCGCACAAGACTTAAAAACAAGCTTCTACCTATAACCCGCTACGAACAACTACCAACCCATCTGCGCCAGAACCCCCAAGCTTGGTCAGCGCCGAACAATGGAGCCGATTCCATTTCATCCAGGGTGGCCTACGCCAGCTGCAATACTGCCGGGCTGCCATGATTTGGCAACCCCAAGTACCAACTACTGTCATCCCGGACTCGATCCGTGACCCATCCCACACTCCCGCCCAACCCACTCCGTGACCAACTTTCACCCTCATGGGCAAAAAAATTTACAATGGCAATTCAAACCCTCACAGCTCACAGGTAAACCCTTAAAATAACACCCTCATTCGCACAAAAGTTCTGTTGCAGAATACCCCCGCCGCGCTCCGCTGAGTGATACGGCACTGCGGTAGCCTGCTTATTCCAAATATAAGAAGCCGCAAAACCCCACTTCCATGCCCCTGCACCCCGCACAATTTGAAGTCATCAAAAGCACCATTCAACCCGTGCTGGCTAAGCGCGTATGCATTGCTTTTGCTGTGCTGGTGGGTAGTCAGGCAACGGGAGGGGCGCATGCGGGTAGTGACTGGGATATTGCCATTCGATGGTCTTTGCCGATGGCTGGCGAGGAAAAACTGATTGAAACCGAGCTATTGCGGCAAGATCTGCGCCATGCCCTGCAAGTGCCAGAAGACCAAATTGATTTGATCGATATTGCCGACGCACGCTTGGCTATGCGTGCCCTGGTTGCTCAAGAGGGGCTGGAGCTGTATATTGGCAACGAACTGGCTTGGGTGCGGTTTTTGCTCAACACCTGGGCGCAGCTTGAAGATAATTTGTGGCGGCAACAACATGCAGCTTGATTTGTACCAGCAAGAAACAGACCGACTGGCACGCGAACTGTTGGCCATGCTGGATGATGTGCGGCAACGGCTACTCAATAAACAAGCACTGACTGCTTTAGAGCAAGCAGGTGTTTTGCATGCGCTGCAAGTTCTTACTGAAAACGCCATAGGTAAAGCCAAACTTTGGATCAAGCAACGCCATGAAGTTGTTCCTGTATCGGCTTACGATGCCTTTGCCCAATTGCATCGCGATAAATTGATTGACGATGATGCCATGCGTAACTGGATAGCTGCGAATTTCAATATTTTCAAAAGACCAGATTTGCAACGTTTCATTACCTACACCGCTTTATTAAACTAACTAAGCTGCCTCGTTCGGGGCTAAATACTAACTCATCATGAATCAAGCATTTATTCACCAACTAGCTGATATTCAGTCTAAAAACATTGGTGAAGATACCCGGTTTTGGCAATTTGTAGTGGTTTTGCCGGATGCGAAAATAGGGGCTAACTGCAATATTTGTTCACATTGTCTTATTGAAAATGATGTGACTATCGGTGATCGTGTCACCGTAAAAAGTGGCGTGCAGATTTGGGATGGCATTCGCATTGAAGATGGCGTATTCATCGGCCCCAATGTCACATTCACCAACGACCCATTTCCGCGTAGTAAACAGTACCCAACAGAATTTGCAATAACGACCATTAAAGCCGGCGCCTCGATCGGGGGGGGGGCAACCATTCTGCCAGGAATAACAATCGGGCGTGGTGCTATGGTGGGCGCCGGCGCGGTGGTGACCAAGTCTGTACCAGATGGGGCTGTCGTGGTGGGGAACCCCGCACGAATCGTGCGATACATCGAGGTGTGCAATGAACACCGCGATACCGCCGAAACTTCGCAAAGCGGGGCGCGTTGTGGGTAAAACCTTACCTTTCGTGATGTAAACGTATATGATGCCGAATTTATCCTGTTATTGCGAACAGACACAGAAAAGTCGCGCTACCTCAGCGCCGTTAGCGGTGAACTCGCTGACCAGCAAGCCTGGCTAAAGAGTTACGCCCACGACGATGCCCAGGCCTACTTCGTCATTGAATATCAGAGTGTTCCCATAGGCACAGTCAGGCTCTACGAACCAAAAGGCGAAAGCTTCTACTGGAGGTCATGGATTCTCACGAAAAATCGCCCCAACCATGCCGCCATCGAATCTTCCTTGATGGTGTATGCCTACGCAGTTGATCATTTGGGTTTCCAATGCGCCCATTTTGAAGTGCGCAAGGGCAATGAGCGCGTGTGGCAGTTTCATGAGCGTTTTGGTGCAAAGCGAGTCTCAGAAAACGAACTAGAATTCTTTTATGAGATTAACCGATCTGCAATAGATCACTCACGCAATCACTACAAAAGGTTTCTCCCTACCTCAGTTACAGTGGAATTATGAATGAGCAATAGCAAGCAACAAACCAACTACTCTGACACTATTCATATTGCTTCTGGTGCTTTCATTGAAGAAGGTGCAGTCCTTCAAGAAAACGTAAGTCTCGGGGCCAATGCTGTACTACTTAGCGTAGATCAAGCAAGCGGTAAAACTGTACCATCGGTTATCAAAGCTGGTGCAACAATTGGCGCAAATGCGACCATACTTCCCGGCGTTGTGGTTGGCGAAAAAGCACTCGTCAAACCGGGCTCTGTGGTTACCCGCTCAGTACCGCCCTTAGCAATTGTTGAAGGCAACCCAGCTATTATTACCGGTTATCTGTCTACGCATGCAGTATCTACAGAAAAACATGGCTTGACACAGAATATTGAGCCAAACGCCGTCATCAATTCAAAAGTCGTAGGTGTCACCTTACACAGTTTTAAATTTGTATCGGATCTGCGTGGAAATCTCACGGTAGGTGAATTTGAGAAAGAAGTGCCATTTAGCCCCAAAAGATACTTTTTAGTACTGGACGTTCCCACGGCAGAAACACGCGGAGAACATGCACACCG
The DNA here is from genome assembly GCA_032122355.1 of Burkholderiaceae bacterium. Taxonomy (GTDB): domain Bacteria; phylum Pseudomonadota; class Gammaproteobacteria; order Burkholderiales; family Burkholderiaceae_C; genus RFTU01. Next base: position 7,135 of record JAUMCS010000074.1, on the reverse strand, counting down.
TAAATGCGAGCAATTTTTAATCTGCGTAAAGGGAAGCTGCAGTGTTGTTGCAGATAACGGCAACACACGCGAAGAATTCACGCTCAACATACCGCACCTTGGACTATATCTCCCTCCAATGGTTTGGGGAATACAGTACAAGTACTCACACGATGCAGTCCTGCTGGTCTTTGCATCGCATTATTACGATGCTGCGGATTACATCCGTGACTACAACGAATTCTTAGATCTTGCGAGTACAGAAAAATGATCCCATTTTTGGACTTAAAGACGATCAATGCTCGCTACCGTGCAGCGTTGATCCAAGCCGCAACAGAGGTAATTGATTCCGGGTGGTACATACAAGGCGCACAACTGCAGGCCTTTGAACAAGAGTTCGCAGACTACTGCGGTACAAAACACTGCATCGGCGTAGCTAATGGTCTGGATGCTTTGATACTTATTCTGAGAGCCTATAAAGAACTCGGCAAGCTCAAAGAGGGCGATGAAGTTATCGTTCCCGCCAACACCTACATCGCTAGCATTCTTGCAATTACTGAAAACCGGCTCAAGCCGATATTGGTCGAGCCCAATGAAAAAACCTACAACCTCGATCCAACATTAATCGAAAAATCCATCACTCCCAACACCAAAGCTGTTTTGGCGGTACATTTGTATGGACAGTTGGTCGATATGCTCGCGGTCAATGCCATCGCGCTAAAACACAAACTTCTTGTTATCGAAGACTCTGCTCAATCACATGGCGCCCAAATCAGTGGCCGCATGGCCGGCAACTGGGGTAACGCCAGCGGATTCAGTTTTTATCCAGGAAAGAATCTTGGTGCGCTGGGCGATGCTGGTGCTGTGACTACCAACGACGACCTTCTTGCTCAAACCGTCCGCGCCCTTGGTAATTATGGCAGCCACAAAAAATACGAAAACATCTACCAAGGCCTCAATAGTCGCTTGGACGAAATGCAAGCTGCGCTCTTGAGGGTGAAGCTGCCACACCTCGTCGTCGAAACCCGTGCACGCCAAGAAATCGCCGTGGCCTACGCACAAGGCATTACCAACCCCTTGGTGCGCATGCCCATTGACCGTGACGCCACCGTTGACACCTTGGCACACCATGCATTTCATCTCTTTGTGGTGCGGGTGAAGCAGCGTGCTGCTTTCCAAGCCCACCTCAAAGCCGTTGGGGTTGGCACCTTGATTCACTACCCCATCCCGCCACATCAACAGCAGGCCTACAAGGGCTACAACGGCTTGCAGTTGCCCTTGACCGAAGCCATTCACCAAGAAGTGGTGAGTTTGCCGATGGGGCCGACGATGACCAATGAGCAAGTGCAGGAAGTAATTGTCGCTTGCAATACCTACACCGGTTAACGCTTTGACGCTCATCAAGACCAGCCTGCTCAATGCGATTGCAGTGGGTGTGAAGTTGTTGACCATGCTGGGGCTCAACAAAATCTTGGCGGTGTACGTGGGGCCTGCGGGTTATGCCGCTTTAGGTCAATTCCAAAATGCGGTACAAATGATCAGCACCTTAGCCAGTGGTGCGATTAACACGGGGGTGATCAAATACACCGCCGAATATCACGAAGACGAGGCGCAACAGCTATCCGTTTGGAAAACAGCGGGAACAATCGCATTGGCCAGCTCAGCCTTGCTTAGTGCGTTATTATTTGCCTTTCGTGCTGAATTAGCGCATAGGTTTTTAAGCGATGTGAGCTTTGCCCCAGTTTTTGGCTGGCTCGCGGCCACGCTGCCATTTTCTGTATTTAACACCCTGTTATTGGCCATCCTGAACGGCAAAAAAGACATACACCGCTACGTTGTGGCAAATATCGCTGGTAGCGTATTCGGTTTGCTGGTGACCAGCGCGTTGGTGGTGCAATGGGGCTTAGTGGGGGCTTTGGTCGGTTTTGCAGTTTACCAGTCTTTGTCATTTTTTGTAACTTTGGGATTGTGTATCAAAACCCCGTGGTTTCGTATAAGCCACTTGTTCGGGCGCATCGACATAACGGGTGCCAAGAACTTGGCCAAGTACACTGTGATGGGCTTGACCACAGCGGCGACACTACCCTTGAGCCACATCCTTATACGCAACCATTTGGGCGAAACCATAGGCTGGGAAGCTGCTGGATATTGGGAGGCGATGTGTAGACTTAGCGGTGCCTATTTGATGTTCGTGTCAGCCACCCTCAGCGTGTATTACCTGCCTAGATTATCGGAATTACAAATCGGCACAGAGATTAAAAAAGAAATTTTTTTAGGTTATCGCGTTATTTTGCCGGTAGCGATGCTTTGTGCGTTAATCGTATATTTATTGCGTTACTTCATTATTAAAACTTTATTTAGCACGGAATTTTTACCAATGGCTAGTTTATTCTTTTGGCAACTATTCGGCGATATGCTTAAAATCATGAGTTGGCTTATAGCATTCGTTATGCTTAGTAAGTCAATGACTGTTACATATATTGTGTCAGAAATTTTATTTTCACTGGGCCTTTTTATGTTAACTGTTGAGTTTGTTGGTTTTTATGGTTTTGTTGGATCTTCGATGGCTTATGCGGTGAACTATTCGATATATTTTATAACATTAGTTATTGTGATGTCTCGATATTTAAAAGTGGCAAGAGTGTGTTAATAGTATCATGAGAGTATTGTTGTTGGGTGATTATAGCGGTGTGCACTATAATTTGTATAGAGGATTGGTGGAAAATGATGTGGATGTTAAGCTAATCTCATCAGGGGATGGGTATAAAAAAATACCAACGCAGATAGCGTGGAATACTGAGAATTCAAAGAAATTAAGTAGAGTTCTCGGAATCCATGGGGTTAAATTCATGGATTTAAACAATAGTATTTTAAGTAGCCTGGTTGATTATGATGTGGTTCAGGTAATTAATCCAAACATTATTGAAGGTGCATCCATAAATGATAACTATAAAATATTTTGTGACTTAAAAAAAAATAATAAAAAAATTTTTTTGTATTCATGTGGCGATGACCTAAATTGGGTATCTTCTTGTATGTTTGGAGCCAAGAATAAATATTGGTTCAATGAGCTTAGTTTTTATTTAAGTAAAGAGGTTTTTCACCCATTGCGTTACATTTTGAATCCATATCTTCGTAAATTATGTAATAAAGTCTATGCAGATGTTGATGGGATAATACCCGGTAGTATGGATTACAGTTGGTGCTTGGGTGCTTATAACAATAAAAAAGAGATGATACCATTTCCAATAGACATTGCTGGTATTGAATTTAAGCCAGTGAGAAGGAAGTATGTATATAATATATTGCACGGAAAACAACCAGGGAAGGAAATACGTAAGGGGGATGCATATTTTATTAAATCAGTTGAACGATTAGCGCAGCGATTAAACTATAAATCAATTGGCGGTGTGCCTTATTCGAAATATATTGAGTTAATAAGAGATGGGGATATTTTCTTTGATCAAATTCATTCCTGCGATCAAGGTGTTAATGCGTTACTTGCTATGGCATGTGGTAAAGTTGTGTATTCTGGATTTTCTGATGAGTTTTTAAAATATTATAATATCCGTGAAAATTCAATTGGTATAAATGCTTCTGATGATGTTTTAGAAATAGAGTGTAGTTTAGAAAATATATTATCTAATAAAATTGATGTCGAAGAGATTTCATTTGGTGCAAGAAATTTCGTTGTCGAAAATCATGACCATAAGATGATAGCTAGAAAATTTATGAAAGTTTGGTCTGATAATGGACTTGTGGTATGAGTGTATTCTTGCTCATATGGGTTATTTCATTATTATCCTTTATAGTATCAATCAAATTTAAAAATATTGGATTGTATTTGTCGTGGATTGCAGCGAGTGTTTCCTTTTTCTTGGCTGCATTTAGATCAGATATTTATCCAGATTACAAAGAATATTTATCAATTTTTGAGAATATAAGGGAAACAAATTTATTATCGAAAGATTTTTTGGGAATTCATGGTGAAATTGGATTTAAATTTCTAGTGAAATTGATTAATGCAATATTTCCATTTGATGTATTGATATTTGTACTGTTTTCTGCATCATCCTTGTGGTTAATATATAGCATGTGCAAGAAATATAATTTCCATATTTCAGGTGTGTGGTTGGTGTATTATTCATCATCCTTTTTGTTGAAAGATCTAGCGCAAATTCGAAATGCCTTAGCTTCATTGCTGGTAGTTTATTCTGCTTTGGAGTTTTCCAGCGGCAATTATAAAAAAGGGTACATATACACATTTATTGCTTCTGCATTTTTTCAGTATCTGTCAGCTGTTGCTCTTATAACAAGGGTAAAAATTAATTCAATCTATATTTTGCCTTTAATATGTGCTGGGGTTGTGTTGGGTTTTACAATTGATTTCGATCTTTTGGTTGCATTTTTTGGATTGCATGGTTATTTTCTCCAGTTTTATGAGTTGGATTATGTTAATCCTGAAGCCTACAATGTATATCCGGCGTTAGTAAGGTCCATGATTTTGATTATTTTCTTCTGGCCCTACATAAGATTTGACGGGCAAGGAAAAATAACGAAACTTTGGTTTATGTTGCTGTATTCCTTTGTGTCATATATCGCTTGTGCTAACGTGCCCATCTTATCGCAGAGGTTGGGGGGGTATTTTTTGGCTGCTGATGCTTTTATATTTTCTGCATTGGTCTATAAAAACAAAAATTTCGTAACAATTGGTGTGTTAATTTTTTATTCATCTTTGGTTTTCTTTTATAACTTGACTTCAAGGGCTCATTTGGTATATGAATATAAATGGATGTTTTGAGGATTCTTTACCAAAGATTTCAGTGCTAATGCCAGTAGCAAGATTGGATAAATACTTTGAAAGTGCTTTGAATAGTATACTTGCCCAAACTTTCTGTGAATTTGAATTGATTGTTCTGGCCAATGGGTGTAGCGATACAGAGTATTCTGAATTATTGAAGGTTTGTTCAATTGATAAACGGGTTATTCTAAAGAGACTGGTTGTATGTGGCCTGATGTTTGCATTGAACTATGGAATAGAAATTTCAAGGGCAGACATTATTGCGCGAATGGATTGTGACGATTTATCATTTAATAAAAGATTTTCATTGCAGTATGATTTTTTGAAAAAAAACAAACATGTTGATGTTGTTGGGGGGCGCATTAGACTTATTGATGCCGATGGTAAAAATTTAGATAAATCCTTTAAATATTATGAATCACATGCGGAAATTATCAAGGTTCTACCTTACAGAAATCCTTTGTGTCACCCTGCATTAATGATGCGCAAGTCAGCTTTACTGAAAGTGTGGGGTTACAGATACGGACTAATGTCTGAAGATCATGAGATGTTTATTAGAATGATGTATGCTGGTGTGAAATTTCATAATATAAGTGATGAAATTCTCGAGTACAGACGCCACCCAAGTCAAATAACGGATATTTCCAAATCTTATGATCATTTCTGCGAGGTTTCGTCATTTCTTTTGATGTATTTTCTCAAATATAAGGAGTTAAAATTTTTGGTTGGTGCGGGTGCAATCTATCCCCCAATTCGTAAATTAAGGAATCTGTTGCTGGGAACAAAGCTATATATATATAAATTATTTAACTTATGTTAGTATAAAGTGTTCACCCTTGAATTATTCATAATGCGCTGACCATTGTTTCAGAATAGCGGAAAATCTGGCACAATAAATCCCATATAAATATATTCCTATTCCCTAAGTGTCAAGCTCCACAGATGGTCTGACCCTGGTAGTTGAAGACATGGCCAAGGGCAAAGCACGCCTTCTGTCAGACCCCACAATTAAAGATGTGTATGTTGATTTGGGCTACAGTGGTGTTGATCATCAAAACCCCACTGACAGTATCAAGCACCGTGGCAAATACAACCGTTTAAGCGACAAAGAACGATCATTATTCAAGCGACGCCAAGCCGACGAACCGATTATCGGGCACCTCAAATCCAATCGCCGACTGAATCGGTACCATCTAAAAGCGCTGATGGCGTTTCGATAAACGTGATGCAATGCGCTGCCGCACATAACATCCGATAGTTGCTGCGGATGATCCGCAAAAAGGCATTCGCCTTTATTTTTTCTCATAAAACTGCACGGTTTTGTAGTGTGCCACTAAGAACCTGCACGAGTCATACTTTTCGATAAATCAACCATGAGTATGACGATGGAAATCGATATCAAAAGATGGACAGCTAAGTGCAAAGCGGCGCTGGTCATGGAAATTATTCAAGGCAAGACAACGATCTCTGAGGCTTCAAGAGCCTTTGATATATCGCCCTCGGAAATAGAGGAATGGGTCGATGAAGCCAAGCGAGGCATGGAGAACGCCTTGAGGGCTAAGCCACTAGACATCAAAGAACAATACGAGCGGCAACTCAAAGAGTTGCAGGAGGCATACGGGGAAGCCATGTTGGAGATACGTGCAAGAAAAAAGCTTCAGTCTCTGCTGGGTCACGAGGACGAGAGATGATGTGCAAGCTCCAGCAGGATTTGAAATCAGAGGGTACGATGATTACCATGAGCCAGCTATGCCGCTGGTTTGATGTGCCTAGGCGTACAGCATATTACAAGCCCTGCAAGGCTGCGCCTAAGGTGCAGGTGCGGTTTGAGCGGCCCATCAAGGCCATGATTGATCAAGAGCAGTCGTTTGGATATCGCACCGTAGCGGGATTCCTCAACTTTAATAAAAATACGGTGCAACGCATCTTGCAAATTCGTGGCTGGCAGGTCAAATAAGGCCCATCGGGTTCAGGCCCAGAGTTCAAGCCATGCCCTCGGCAGCTAAGTCGCCTGATGAGCGCTGGGCTACTGATCTGTGGTTAACGGGTTGGTATTCCCAAGCCGCAGCTATACTCGCTTGGTCAAAAGTTACGACTTGCAAAAAGAATTCATCACGCCGCATTGCCCTGAGCAAAACGGCTTGGTTGAGAGGGTCATTCGAACGATCAAGGAGCAGTGTGTGCATCGGCAACGATTTGAAACACTGCAACATGCGAGCCGTGTGATTGGGGATTGGATTGGGTTCTACAACCAAAAACGCCCTCATCTGGCGTTGAAGATATTGACCCCAAACCAAGTATTTAAAATGTTTAAATTAGCAGCTTGGTCTGAGCAGTTTGTGCTGGGTCATTACA